>JAITNT010000276.1 GCA_031290295.1 Clostridiales bacterium | reverse complement strand
GATCATTTTGTCGCCTTTCTGGCTGAAAAGACCGGCAAAACGGTCGTGCAGAATGTTGTGGAGCACGAGTCCTCGGCAATTATAGAGATGCGGGATCACAAGCTGGACATCGGCAGCTTCGCCGCCGGTACGACTTGCTACGCCGTAAACCTCGCGGGATACGTGCCCTACGCCGTAAAAGGTACCTCGGCTGGACCGCAGAGCTATCGCTTAGGAGTTGTCGTCGCGAAAAACAATTACGATAGCGGCAGGTTTACGACGATTTTGGATATGAAAGGCGCCTACGTCGCCCACGCGACGGCAACCTCAAGCTCCGGACACATCGCGCCGCTCGCTCTGCTTCCGCAGGAAGGCATCACGCCGGGCGTGGATTACGAGATTCACTTTTCCGGCAGTCATGAGGCGTCCATTTACGGCGTGCTCGGTAAAAAGGTTGTGCTCGGCGAAGACGGAAAAGCGATTGTCAAACCCGACGGAACAAACGAACTGGAAGATACCGAGCCGTACGATTTCGGTTGCGTCGCGGCGCACAGCAGCGAGTTTGACCGTATGGTTCGCGCCGGGAAAATTAAGGCGGAGGACTTTGAATTCATCTGGGAGAGCGGGCTCTTTCTGACGTCGTCGTTCGGATGGGCGTACGACCTGCACCCGGACCTAATCGCGAAAATCAAAGCGGCGTTTGACGAATATCTTTTCTCGGAGGATATGATCACGGTGTTTGGAGAAGTAGACGGTTTACCCGTAGATCGTTTCTCTCCGATTTCCTATTTGCGCGACTATTCGGTTACACGCACGATGGCGCAAGCCGTCGGGACGACATTTGACGAAGCGGGACTGCTGGAATTGATCGATTCCGAAGCGAATAAATGAGATTTTTACGGACGGTAAGCTTTATCGTTATCCTCGCGCTTTTTGTCCCGTTGCTTGCCGGATGTGACCGGCAGGGCGGAGCAATGCGCGACGGTTATTATACCGCGAAAGCCGCCGACTTCGGCGACGGGGGCTGGAAGGATTATGTTACCATTTATGTATCCGACGGTCAAATTGTTACCGCGGAATTTAACGCTCAAACAAAATCCGGTTTTATAAGATCTTGGGATTCGGATTATCTAAGTAATGAGTATGCGGAGACCGAATTGTACCCCAGCAAATATTTTCGCGCATACACTACGGATTTAGTCAGGCTTCAAAATCCCGCGAATATACTCGCCGTCGCGGGGGCGGAACGACAGCTCGAGGTGTTTCAACTGCTTGCGGAGGCGGCAATCGCCCACGCGAGAGCCGGGGATAAGACGATCGCCGTCGTCGGGTTGCCATGAATCGGGAGAATATCGCCGTGCCGGACGTACGCGCGCCGCGCAAGAAAAAACAAAAGCTGACCTCGAGAATACATCTGATTACCCGCTTGGTTATCAGCGTGCTTGCCGTCGGCTTAATTGCCGTTATGGCGGTTTTTATGAACACGCTGACCGATACCATTTTGATGGAAACCCTCCAGCCTATGGCAAAGACGGCCACTCAAAGCGTGGAGGAGTATTTGCATACCCTTTCTAAGAGTTTTTTTGAGTTGCGCGACAACGATGTTATTACCTCCTCCACCGCCGCAAGCGCGGACAAGGGGCAGGTTCTGAGCGACTTTGCTGCCGGAGCGGAATTTACCTGGCTTGGGCTGTATTTTCCTACGGGAGTTAAGCTTGTCGGAACGAATAACGCCTTGACAAGTGTTTCCACAAGGTCGCTGTTCGGGCTGATTAAGGATACGGACAACTTCGCGATAGAGGACACCGCCATTGCGTCCGGGGGGCTGGAAATTGTAATGGGGCTGCCCGTAACCCTCGAGGGGGACGGAAGCACGGTCTATCTCATCGGCGCCTACGACTATCAGCTGTTAGGCGACGTTTTACGTAAAATACACGTCAGCACCAACGGCTTGGCGTTTATCGTCAACGAGACCGGGCGGTTTGTCGCCCACGGTGATACCGGCAAGATCGTAAGCCGGGGCAACGTGTTCGACAGCCTGGGTACAAGCGAGGCGGCCAACGCGGCGTTCCGCGCTATGACCGAGGGGCAGACCGGGGCGATGGATATCCGGGGCGATCAAGGGCGGGTTCTCATAAGCTTCTCGCCGATACACGGCACGCTGTGGTCGTTGGGCATTCAGGCGCCGCGCGCGGATTACGTTTCCGCCACAAATCAGGCGCTGATCATAGCCGCGTTTATCGCCGCCGCCTTTCTGTTGAGCTTTTCCCTGTTCTTTACTCTCTTTATCCGCAACACGCTTTCCGTCCCCCTCAAAGCTATCACCGACAATGCGGACAAGCTGGCTAACGGTGATTTTGAAAACCTGATTTATCCCGACACACTTGCGCGTCAGGACGAAATCGGTCAATTCGGCGCGGCGTTTCTTTCCGCGTCGCATTCCGTCCAAAATCTGTTGGGGGATATCGACCGTCTTACCAAATCCGCAAAGGGCGGGGCGCTGAGCGAACGCTCGGACGTCGCCCCGTATCCCGGGGATTACAGGCATATTCTTTCGGGAATCAACACCACGCTGGACGTATTCTGCTCGCATTTAGACATCATGCCCGAAGCGCTGATGTTTTTTGATCAATCGCGCCGATGCCTCTACCGCAACAAGGCTATGACCGCGCTTTTGGAGCGGCAAGGTCTTAACGCCGCCGACCCCGGTATCTTAGCCGCCTTGATGCCGCCTTACGCGGCGGACGGATTACCCTCGGAGGCGACGGCTTTATTCGTACCGCACGGCGACGGAGAAAGCTTTCAGACCGACGTGGAGCTGACGGATATAAACGGCGGAGAGGAGCGTAATTACAATCTCAGTCTGTGGCGCGTA
>JAITNT010000027.1 GCA_031290295.1 Clostridiales bacterium | reverse complement strand
CTTATATATATGCGGCGTAATCAGCCTTTTATATTCATCCCAAAAAGATTCCATCTCCTTGCCGTGATAACCGCAAATTTCAGGAAGCGCGGGCTGCTCATAAATAAGCTTACCCTTATGAAAAACGTGCACGAGTAAATCTCTCGCTTCGTAGTCCTCGAGCGTGAACGTTTTCCAGCGCTCCGTAGGATGGATCAGGGTAAGCGGCTTCTTCAGCTTTTCACCGAAAAGCGTAATAACGTCGGCAAGCGCCTTGTGATTTCTGTCGTAAATTCTGTAGAGCCCTTTTTGCCCGGGATTAGTGGTCTTTTCTACGGAGTCGGAAATCTTCATTTTGGGAACCAGCTTTCCGTCCTCCTCAACCGCGCTCATTTTGTAAACACCGCCGAGCGCGGGCATGTTGTCCGAGGTTATCAGGCGCGTACCCACGCCGTAAATATCGATCCTCGCGCCCTGCGCTTTTAGGTGCAGAATAATATTCTCGTCGATGTCGTTGCTCGCGCAAATTTTGGCGCCGGTAAAGCCCGAATCGTCCAGCATTTTGCGCGCCGCCTTAGACAAATACGCAAGGTCGCCGCTGTCGATTCTGATACCGACAGGCTCGTGACCTAAGGCGCGAAGCTCCTTAAATACGGTAATCGCGTTAGGCACGCCGTGCTTCAACGCGTCGTACGTATCCACGAGCAACAGGCAATTGTCGGGATAAATCTCGGCGTACGCGCGAAAGGCGTCTATTTCGGACGGGAAGCTCAACACCCAGCTGTGCGAGTGCGTACCGGAAATTTTGGTGCCGAACTCCTTACCCGTAAACACGTTGCTCGTTGAAGGACAGCCGGCGATTACCGCGCTGCGCGCGCCGTAAATACCCGCGTCCGGACCTTGCGCGCGGCGCAATCCGAATTCCAAAACGGCGGCGGGCGCGGCGGTGTTCACAATGCGGGATGCCTTAGACGCTATAAGCGATTGATGATTAATGATATTAAGAAGCGCGGTTTCGATAAGCTGCGCCTGCCAGATAGGCGCCTTTATCACGAGCATCGGCTCGGACGGAAAAACAAGCGTACCCTCCTCGACCGCCCAGACGTCGCCGGTAAACTTAAATTTTTTGAGGGCGGCAAGAAATTCCTTGCGAAAAATTCCGATCGAAGCGAGGTACTCGATATCCGAATCCGTGAATTTAAGACGGGTGATATATTCGACAGCCGTTTCTAGCCCCGCCGCCACCACATAATTAAACTCGCCGTTCGTCCTGAAAAACAAGTCGAAAACGGCAAGCTTCTCATGCTCGCCGTGCAAAAAATATCCCTGCATCATAGTAAGCTGATACAGGTCGGTCATCAACGTAAGGTTCCGTTCCATTCCTAAGTCCCCTCTCCTCTAGAAACAAATTGCATATTTATATTCAGTATACACCATCGGCGGAAATCGCGCAAACCTTTGATATGCATCAGCGTGAATAAAAAACCCAAAGAGTTTTTTATTCACGCTGATAAGGGGGAACGTGCTGCGCTAAACGTCGGTTAAGTCGACGGGTAACGGAGTTATCCGCGAAGCTGAACGCCGGGGAGTTTCGCCGCAACGCTAATGACATATTACAACGTTATCTTTTTCTTTGCGGGCGGTCGCCGTCGTCCCATTGCCCTCTTCTTGACGTAACCGCGTTAATGACGATAAAGACGCCGACCAGAACCACGCAAACGATAAACACTATCCACCATTGCGCGATTACGCCGGACGAGAACAGAAACCAAAACGCCGCCATCGAACCGAAGAAAATGACGCTTTTTACGTGAAAACGCTTGACCTTTGAACCCCATATCGCGAAGAAGCTTGCAATTCCCGGCAACGCTACCAGCAAGGGCCATACTACGGAAAAACCTGTGCCGCCGTTGATAAGCGCAAACATCAGACCGAGCGTGCCGAACACGAACGCGACGTACGTTAAGAAGCCGCTTTTCCTTATCGCGCCGTTTGACCAGCATATCAGCCAAAAGGTAAAGAACATCGCGGGCAGCCACGAATTAGCGAGCGTCAACTCAAAAGGCAGCGTGCCTACGGCGCCGATAAGCAAATATACGCCTAAGATGACGGTAAAAAATCCCGTAAAAATTGTCGCCGCAATACCGTTAGCCTTGTTGGGGCTTGTTTGTACCTCGTTTGCCATAATAACAACCTCTCTTTTAACCTTTGTCTTTACCTTAGTATACCCTAAAAAAATTAAAGACGGATTACATAGACATTAAAATCACATTAATGTATTACGGTGCGCTTGCAATAGAGTATTACGAAACTCTAATCGTCGAAATCGTCCTTAAATTCTTCCTCGGGTTTTTTGGGCTTGAGGGATTGCACGGAAATTTTGTCGGGATTATCCGGGTCGTCGGACAGCTCGGCTTCCGGAATAACCCGTATGCCTTTTGAATTTTTCGCCCCTTTCTTGCCCTCGTTCGGGTCGATTTTGCGGAACAGATTCGCCTTAAACTCGGACGGCAGCGCGCCGAACTCCTCCGCCTCGCGCCCCGTTAGACGCCAGTCGGCGCGCGTCACGAATAACGGCAGCTTGCGGTTATTACGTTTGGCTTGTATGAACTGATAGACGAACCAGCCGAGACCGACCGCGATCATTATCGCGCACATGACGTATTGGAACGTGCCGAGGGTATATTCCTCGACGCGCATTCCTTCCATGATGATACGCACTAACCCGTACCACAACAGATACCCGAAAAAGACCGTGCCCTTGGCGCTGCGCCTTTTGCCGAGGTACATCCAGGCGAGAACGCCCGCCCCGATAAGGTTAAATATTGATTCGTAAAAGAAAAGCGCAACGTGCATAGTACCGTTGATATCCACCGCGAACGGGAAAAAGTTAAGCCCGTCCGTAATGGCGCGCCCGTAAACCTCTTGGTTAGCGTAATTACCCCAACGCCCTATTGCCTGCCCCAACAGCATGAACGGCGCGCCTAAATCCGCGAGGTCGAAAAAGCCGTCCTTCTTGCCTTGTTTTTTGAACATAAGCCCGCAAAATATCGCGCCGAGTATCGCGCCTATAATACCGCCGTGAATGGCGAGCCCTTCGAGCCCCTCAAATTTACCGTCGAAAAATCCGAAGAATTTGGCTATGTCCCAGTACCCGGGTCTGGCAAAGGAATCCAAAATAACGTAATAGGTGCGGCAGCCGAGTATAGCGAGCGGCGTCGCCCAAATAATGAAGTCGATAGCTATATCGGGGTTTTTGCCGCGCATCTTGGCAATGAAGTACCCGAGCGCCACACCTAACACAATTGCCAAAGCGATTAAAAAGCCGTACCATGGAAACATCATAACCTCCGTAACCCATAACGTGTTTTTTATCATTATACCGCCCTCGGATTAAAATGTCAACGTATTCAAACAAGCCGCGTTAAGACGCTAAGCTGCGGCAAAATAAAATTAACCATACCCGTGCCGTCCGCCCGCATACAATTAATACCTATCAATGTCAATGCTATCGCGCAGCCGAAGAATGGCAACGGATAAGGTTTATTTGTACGCGCGGAATACGGCAATACTGCGCCGTTACAAAAAAATTCAAATTTTTTTTGTTATTTAATTGACAAACTATTGATTATTTTTTGAATTTGGTATATATTAGTTAATATAGTACTTCCAGTTTATTTCAAAAAGATCATAATTAATTTGCTTATTTTGTTTAGAAAATAAGGTTATCCTGAAATCCGGCGGCAAATTCTTATTGCCGAGCCGCGGCAGGTTTCGGATAAACTAAAGCTTTGAGGTTTTTATGTCAAAAAGTGACAACGCACATCTAAAGGCGATTGAGGATTTGTTATGCTATTCCCGGCTTCATTTGATGCTTAATGAGGAAAACGCAAGCTATCTTCGCAACCGTCTGCTCGATTTATTGGATCTGTCCGAGCCTATTCGCGGCTATACGCCCGACGAGGAGACCGTCTCCAAAATGAAATCGCCCTCGCCTATTCTTAAAACGCTTACCGACTTTGCAGTAACGGCAAAAAAAATATCCGCCGCCGCCGCCGTAAGGCTCGAGTATAGGCTTCTCGATACCGTCGCGCCGTTGCCGTCTAAGGTTTCGGAGGCGTTCGACGATACCGCCGCGCGCAAGGGAATCAAGGCGGCCTGCGATTTTTTGTACGACTATTACGTTAAGTCTAATTCGATTAAGTACGACGAGGTTATATCTAACCTAGGTTGGACTGCCGAAGGCTCGTTAGGCAAGCTCAATATTATGATTAATATGGCGCGGCGGCAGCGCTTGCCAAAAACCTCGGCGCGTTATCCCCTCTGCCCGCTCTGCACGGAAAACGCGGGCTTTACCGGCGAAACGGGATATCCTCCGCGTACCGCGTTCCGTTATATTCCGTTGTTTTTAGACGATAAGGTTTGGTACTTTCACTATTCGCCGTTTAAGTACTTTTCGGGGCATTTCAACGTCGTTTCAAGCGTGCACGAGCCTATGACAAACTCGCCTGACAGCCCCAAAACGATGTTTGATTTTTTGGAAATTTTTCCGCATTACTTTATTGCCTACAACGCTCCGCTGAAGGGCATAGGCGCGTCTAACACGGAGCACGACCATTATCTGGGCGGCGAATGCGATATGCCTATTTTTTCTGCGGGAGCGCGGCTGAGGCTGTCCGGAGCCGAGTTCCCGGATCTGCGCGTTACGGTGACGGATTGGTACAACACCGCTTTGCGTTTGGAGAGCCGCCGCCGTCAAAGCGTAGAGCGCGCGTACGCGGTTATTCTCAATGAATTTCTGGATTATTCCGCACCTAAGCTGCGTTTGCGCGCCTCCAGCGGAAAACTCAGGCATAACGCTACCGCGCTTACGGCGCGGTTCAATAAGGACAACGAGTACACGCTCGAGGTTTTTTTGAGGAACAATTACGCCGACGAGGAGCACCCGAACGGCGTGTTTGATTCCGTTCCGGAATATCGCACGATCAAGGACGAAAGCATCGGCGTAATCGAATCGTTGGGTTGCTTCATTCTGCCCGCGGAGCTGGGTGAAAGCGCGCAGGGCATAAAGGACTTTATGCTCGGTAAATCCGCGTTGAAGGACTTATCCGACCCCGCGCACCCTATGACGCAGTACCTGCCTATGATAGCGCAGCTTATCAACGACAACGGCACGAATATCGACGAGGACGAGGCCGAACGCGCTATCGAGCAATACATAAACAAAACCTGCGAGCGGCTGCTCGCCGCTACCGACATATTCGGCTCGGACAACGGCGTTAAGGAGCTGTTGAAGCTGTTAAAAAAATGCGGCTTCGAGCCGGGCGCAAACGCATAAAAATGCGTTTGCGCCGATTTCGAGGGGGACAAGCTATGTCGTAATCGGGATAAGTCCCGATTACTCTACGCTTTTCCCCCTCTGCCGTGCGCCGTGCGCGCGGCATTCACCCTCTTTTTACGCCGTATGCTCCGCTAACGCTCACCGCATACGGCTGTCATAGGGCTTTTTTTCGATGGGTATCCCTTGAAAAAAGAATGTGGGTTGTCTTGCGTTCGCCCCGGCGTCGAGCCCGGGGCAAACGCATAAAGTAAGCATAATCTACCATTTTACGGGGGCTTTCACGCGCGTTAGGAAATAATTAAATTTTGCGGCAGAATATATAGAGCTACCCCTTGCCGGATAAACCCCGTAAGAAATCTACTGTACTAAGCCCAGCGAAATTAGCAGGGCTTTGTTTATTTCGTCCATCAGGGGTTTGTCTACGCTGCCGAGTCGTTCCTGCAACCGCCTTTTGTCCAAGGTACGGACTTGCTCTAACAAGGCGACCGACAGCTTGGCAAGCCCGAATTTTTCCGCGGGCAACGGTACGTGCGTCGGTAACTTCGCTTTGTACAGCTGACTTGTTATAGCGGCGGCGATAACGGTAGGTCCGAATTTGTTGCCTACGTCGTTCTGAATTATAAGTACCGGCCTTAGCCCGCCCTGCTCGCTTCCGACGACGGGGCTTAAATCGGCAAAATATATGTCACCGCGTTTAATTTCCATATGTTCCTCGCCGGGCAACCGAAAAATCCTGCGTCCGCCCGTATTTATGTGTGCCGCCGCGTAGGCGCGTCCTCTGTAAGCGCCTCGTAGCCGGCTTGCAGATCCTGACACTCCATTGTATGCAAACAGTCGGCGTAAGTGTGAATTACGCTCTCCGCCAGCGCGTTAAGCGTCATACCCTTGCGCTCCGCCGCCGCCCGCAAAACGAGCTTATCCGCGGAGTGAATTTTTATCAGGACGTACTTCATGAGATTATCTCCAATAATATTTTTTCTAAACATAAATCAGGGTGCGCGCGCACAAATAATGAACATATTTTAGACGGCTTTTGCGCTTATCAAGGCGTTTTCGGGTGACACGGCAAGGAGCGGTCGGGAAAAGGCGCATAAAGACGCGCCAAAAAATGACAAAACCGCGCCTTTTAAGCTTATATGAATACAGAACCCTAAGTTAAGTATAGTAGGTTAGTTTTTGCCTGTTACATATTTTTATACATAAAACAATACCTCCCAAAAATTTGGGAGGCGTAAAAAGCGGCAAATTGCATATGCAGGTTATGCGGCGCAGCCTTTAATCATTTTACATGCTTTTTGAGTATATACGGTATCTTTTTAATCAAATCGGACGCGGTTATCGAATGAACCGAGTAATCGGGGTATGCGGCGGCGCATTCCGCCAGTATTCCGCAGGCCGCCTCGGCGGCGGACGTAAGGGGCATAAACGCGCTCAAACCGCCCGTAATACCCGCGAGCACGTCGCCGGAACCGCCTTTTGCGAGGGCGGCGGAGCCTGCCGCGTATACGCGGACGCGCTCGCCGTCCGTAATTACCGTCGTATTGCTTTTGAGGACGACGGTGCAGGCGTTACGGGCGGCATATTCGCGGGCAAGGTCAATCATGTTGCGCTCGACGTCGTATACGCCGTATCCGGACAATCGGGAAAATTCCGCGACGTGGGGCGTCAAAACGATATTGCACCTGCTGCCCGGCAGCATTTCTTCGCGCAACATGTTCAGCCCGTCCGCGTCGATAATAACCTTGAGCGCGTACTCGCGCAGTACAAATTCAAGCAGCAAGGCTATCTCCTGATTTCTGCCCAGTCCCGAGCCTATAATAAGTACGTCGGCTTTTTCCAAAAAGGCGCGGATTTCTTGTTCGGCAAAGACAAGACCGCCCGGGCCGTCCGACAACGGGAAAAGCATACTCTCTACCGTACGGGCGGCGTAGGCGGGAAGCACGGATTGCGGAACGCCCAAGGTAACAAGCCCCGCGCCGCTCCTTAACGCGCTTTCGGCGGCGCGCATGGACAGCACCGCGGCGCCCGGCATTCTGCGCGAACCCGCGATAATTTTTACGTTGGCGTAGTCGCCCTTGTTCGATTTGCTTTTGCGCCCCGGCACGGTGAAGTCCGTAAGAACCTCGGGATAATTTTCATGCGGGAATTTAAGTCCTATATCCGCGCATACCGTTTCGCCGCACATATCGCGCCCGTACAAAAAGAGATGCCCTCTCTTGAGCACGCCGAAACCGACGGTTAGATCGGCGTCTACGCATACGCCCATAATGTCGCCGGTGTCCGCGTTAAGACCGCTCGGAATATCTGCGGAAATGACAAAAGCGCGGCTGCCGTTAATAGCGGCGATAACGCCGCAAAGCGTTCCCTCTATCATGCGGTTAAGCCCCGTGCCGAATACGGCGTCCACAATAATATCGTAATCCGCAACGCTCTCGATAAATTTTCGGAGTCCGTCGCCGCCGTCCGCAACGCGCACTACCGCGGGCGAAAATTCGGTTAGGTATTCGGCGGCGGTAATACCGTCCGCGCCGTTATTACCCTCTCCGCACACAAAGCAGATTTTTGCGCCGTAATCCGCCCGCAGGCGGACGGCGGCGGCAAGCGCGGCGGCGGCTCTTTCTATGAGCGTCCGTACGGTTATGCCGTCCGCCTGCAAGGTATATTCCTCCGCTTCGCGCACCTCGCGCGCCGATAAAATTTTCATGCCTTTTCGTCCGTAAGCAACGCCGAGGCTACGGCGTACCGCTTCTCGTGCGAAATACTGATTTCGACCTTTCGCGCGCCCAGAAGCGACCTGGCGCCTCTGAACAGCACGGCCTCCGGCTTGCCGCCGAGACTGTGCCTGATTTCCACGTCCAGATAATCGATTCCGGCAAAGCCCGTGCCGATAGCCTTGACTATCGCTTCCTTAGCCGCGAACATACCCGCGAGCGTTTGAACGCTTTTGCCGCCCTCCTCATAGTACCTGATTTCCTCGAGGGTAAAAACCTTCCTTACAAACGCTTCGTTCTCCGCGCTGTGCGCCATGCGCTCGACCTCTACGATGTCTATGCCTATCATACCGTCACGCTCCCGAGTACCGCCAAACGCACCGCCTCTACCGCGCTTAACAGCACGAGGTTAATATCCGCGTCCGCTATTTCGCCCGTGCTTAGTCCGAATATCGTGTCGCCGTCCGCCATTGTGTGTACGGGACGAATGCTCATAGCAAGCCCGTCGTGCGCTACGGCGGCAAGCTTGTTGGCGTATTCCTTAGTTAACGCGGCATTGGTAATTACCGCGCCTACCGTCGTGTTCGTTCCCGCGGGCATACGCGCCGAGCCGAGCTTCAAGGCGGCATTATAAGCGTCTATAAGCCCGCCGTCCGCGCCGCGCGCGCCGGAGATAACCCGTCCGTCCCCGGCGTCGTAAATATCGCCCGCCGCGTTGCATACTATAACCGCCGTAGTAACGATATTCCCTATTGTCACCGAAGCGCAGCCGACGCCGCCCGCAGACGGAACGCCCGCCATTTTGCCTACGGTAGCGCCCGTACCCGCGCCCACCCTGCCCGAAATATAGTTGCCTTCTTTAGCGTTCAAGCACGCTTCATAGCCCGTTTTTTTATCGGGATAGACGAGCTTATCGGTATTGATATCGAAAATCACCGCCGCCGGCACAATCGGAACGGCGTGCGCGCCCGCCCGAAAGCCGATATTGCGTTCGCTCAAATATTCCATGACGCCGCAAGCCGCCTCTAGCCCGAACGCGGATCCGCCCGCAAGAACCACCGCGTGAAGCTTTTCGACAAGGTTTCCGGTGCGCAAAAGATCGGTTTCGCGCGTGCCCGGCGCGGAACCGCGCACGTCTACGCCCGCTACCGCGCCTCCGGGCGCAAGTATGACGGTTACGCCCGTAGTATCCTTGCTTGCGTGTCCTATCAGTATTTTGGTCATATAA
>JAITNT010000265.1 GCA_031290295.1 Clostridiales bacterium | reverse complement strand
CAAAATTCGTCGAAGCTCGCGCAAGCGGGCGAAAGTAGTATGTTGCATTCGCCGCCGAAGCCGCGCGCTATCCTCTCCGCGGCGCGCACCGCCTCCCTAAAGTAACGCACGCCGCAGATGTTGGCGCAGCCCTCGGCGGCGGCGTCCGCCAAAATGCGTCCGCGCGTTTCGCCGCATACGACTACCGAAATTATATACGAAGACATTGCCCGAAAAATCTCCCGGAAGTCCGCGCCCTTGTCGCTGCCGCCGAGAATAAGCACGGTGGCGGCGCGCATCGCCTTGACGGCGGCGGCGGCGGAGGCGGGATTAGTCGCCTTGCTGTCGTCGATGTAGGTTATATTACCGCGCTTAGCGACCGTCTGTAATCTGTGCGCCGCGCCAGTAAAGCCCGTAAGCCCCTCCCGCACGCTGTCCGCGCCTATCCCCGATAAGCGGCAGCACAGCGCGGCGGCAAGCGCGTTACTTACGTTGTGCTCACCCGGCATGGGCAGCTCGCTTACCGCGCATAAATCGTCGCCAAGACAGAGCAACCGTTCACCGTTCAGGTACGCTCCGCGCACCGCTTGCTTCAGGCTGAAGTAATAAACGTCGCCCGTCTGCGGGCGCAAGGCGCCCGCCGCGGTGTCGTCGGCGTTTATCACCAAACGGTCGTCGGGCAGAGCGTTAGCGTACAGCGCGGTCTTTGCCGCCGTATACCCCGCCAAACCGCCGTGCCTGTCCAAATGGTCGGGCGTTATATTAAGTATCGCCGAAACGCCCGCGCGGAACGTCCGCACGCCCTCTAACTGAAAGCTCGAGACCTCTAACGCAAGAAGCGCGCGCTCGTCGTAATCGCACACCCTTTGCGAAAAGGGCACGCCTATGTTACCGAGAGCCTCGCCGCGCAGACCCGCCGTTTTGACTATGTGCGCTATCCAACCTACCGTAGTGCTTTTGCCGTTAGTTCCGGTTACGGCGATAAGACGGGAACGGCAGTGAGAATAAGCGAATTCAAGCTCGGATATGACGGGCAGTCCGGCGCGCCTCGCCGCCTCCGCGGCTCCGCACTTAATCGGGATACCCGGGCTGATAATAACGAGCGAGGTTTTGGGCAGAATAGCTCCGAGCGCGGCAAGCTCGACGCCGCGCGTGTCGGCAAGGATTTCGGCGTGTCCGCCGAGCCTTTCGACAAGCCCGCGGGCGGCCTTGCCGCTGAGACCCGAACCGAGAATAAGGGTGTTTTGACAGTTATACAAGCGCAGTCCTCACTTCAGGACGGGGCTTGCGAAAATATATTGCGCCCCGGTCTAGAAAAACAAGTAATACATCAGTACGGCCGCCGCGCTCATGAACGCGGTAATAATCATGTAAACCGCGCTTATTTTGGCTTCGTGCACGCCCTTCAGCTCAAAATGATGGTGAAGCGGCGCCATAAGAAAAACGCGCTTGCGCGTCCGCTTAAAGTATAATACCTGTATTATTACTGATATGCTGCTCAACACATACATTATTCCGATTATCGGAATAATAAGCTCGGTTCCCGAAAAAATCGCGACGCTCGCCGCCGCGCCGCCCAAAGCGAGCGAGCCGGTATCGCCCATGAATATCCGCGCCGGATGCGAATTAAAGATAAGGAAGCCCGCGAGCGCGCCGGAAACGGCGGCGCAAAAAACCGCGAGATTGCCGTACTCGGCGAGCAATCCCCCGCCCTCCCCCAAGGCCGCCAGCCTGGAAGCGACGATAAGCACGATTATACCTATTGCCGCCGTATACACGAGCGTGACGCCGCCCGCTAACCCGTCGAGTCCGTCGGTAAGATTAACGCTGTTGGTGACAGCCAGAAAAATTACTATGACGAACGGGATTATTCCCCACGAAAGGTCAAAGCGGATATTAACGAAGGGGACGTATATTTCCGAACCGATATAACCGTTATTGTAGGCAAAGAAACCTATAGCCGCCGCAATAGCTATCTGCGCGAGGATTTTTTGATAAGCGCGCAAGCCGAGGTTGCGGCGGAATTTAACCTTGATAAAGTCGTCGAGGAAGCCGATAAGCCCGTACGCCGCCGTAACGCCCGCCGCCGCGACGGCAAGCTCCTTACTCCCGCGCATCGTCAAAAAAGCCGCCGCCGTAACCGTGATAATGAAAATCACGCCGCCCATAGTCGCCGTGCCCTGCTTGGATAGGTGGTTGTCCACATAGTGAAGTATATTCTGCCCGGCTTTGAGGCGCGAAAGCAGACGTATCGCGGGCGGCGCCGCGACGACGGTAAGCAAAAAGGCTGTTAACGCCGCAATTAAAAACCTATCCACCGTTATCCGCCCCTTTTACCGAGCAGCTCATAAACCGTGTCGGTATCGTTGTACGGGTATTTAACGCCCGATATTTCCTGATACGGCTCGTCGCCCTTGCCGCTTATAAGGATTATATCGCCCGCCGCCGCCATTTTTAAGGCGTGGGATATCGCCTGGCGGCGGTTCTCGATGCAGGCGTAGGGGCGCGAGGATTGCTTGAAGCCCTCTTCTATTTCGGAAATTATCATGTCGGGATCCTCGCAGCGCGGATTATCGCTTGTTATTATCCCGTAATCGCTGAGCGCGCCCGCCGCCGCGCCCATGAGCGCGCGCTTGGAACGGTCGCGGTTGCCGCCGCAGCCGAATACCGTAATAATTTTGCCCTTGGCGTACTCCCTGATACTGGTAAGCACCTTTTGCAGACCGTCGGGCGTGTGCGCGTAATCTATTATCACCTGATACGGCTCGGTGTCGAGCATGTTGTACCGCCCCGGCACAAGCTTGAGCGCGCCGATACCGCCCGCGATATCGCCCAGTTCCACCCCGAGAAGATAGGCGGCCGCCGCCGCGGCAAGCGTGTTGTAGAGGTTGAACCTGCCGGGCAGCCGGAATTTAATATCGTAGAGGTTGTCGAGCAGGTTGATGACATATTTTTGCCCCTTGACGTCGGACTCGTAGTCTACGGCGAAAACGTCGGACGGATTGTTTAAGCCGTAGGTATAGCACGGTATATCCGCCGTATTAAGTATCAGCCGCCCCGTGGGGTCGTCCGCGTTAACTACCGCCGCCGCCGCGTACAGCGAGGAAAAATAGCTCACCTTAGTCTGGCGGTAACGCTCGATTGTTCCGAAAAAATCAAGGTGATCCTGCGTAAGGTTAGTAAATACCGCGACGTCGGCGACGACGCCCGCCATTTTTCTAAGCTCGATAGCGTGCGCCGAAACCTCCATGACTACCCATTCGCAGCCCGCGTCGAGCATTCTCCTGAAAACGCCGTGCAGCGTTATCGGGTCGGGCGTGGTAAGCTCGGCCGGCAAGCGCTCGCCGCCGATATAGATAGCGGTAGTGCCGATAAGCCCCACCTTGCGACCCGCCACCTCGCCTATACTGCGTATGATGAAGGTGGTAGTGGTTTTGCCGTTAGTGCCCGTTACGGCGATAAGCTTCATTTTGTCGATAGGGTTGCCGTAAAAGTTAGCCGAAATCCGCGCCATTTCCGCGCGCGCGTCCGCAACTACCGCTTGCGGAATATCGACGGGCAGCCGCCTCTGAGTAATAATCGCCGCCGCGCCGTTAGCTATCGCCGCCGCCGCGTAATCGTGCCCGTCCGCGCGCGTGCCGGTTATGCAGAAATACAAGCCTGCGACGCCGATTTTTTGAGAATCGCAGGAAAGCGATTTTATAATAACGTCGTCCCCGATCCGCTCCTTTACCTCAACGCCGGTGAGTACTTCAGAAAGATACATAATACTTAACCTCTTAAATTTTATATGATATATAGTATTATCTTCCTAAAATTTAATGCGCGCAATAGAACCGCAAAACTCGACAAAATATTCTTTGGGGAAAATAGGGAACGGATAGAAAAAATAGGGCAAATAATTGTATTTGGCAAGCGGTAAAGAGGGAAAGAGAATGATTGGTAAGTAGAAAGGGGGTGGGCAAGAGGGCAAGAGAATGATTGGGAAGCGGGGAAGCGGGGAAGCGGGGAAAAGAGGACAAGTTAAACTGGATTGCCACGTCGCTTACGCTCCTCGCAATGACAATTGCGGCTTTTAACCGAACAATGCGAGTATACCGTAATAACCGGATAAGACTATGCCGTTGAAGTCCGCCCGAATGCGAAGAAGCGAGACGAAGCCGCCGCTAAGGCGGCGGAGCGAGCGCGCATTCGCGTATGGGCGGAATAGCGGCGAAGAGATGTTTCGACTACGCGATAGCATTGACATTGATAGGGTTTATTCGTATTCGGTACGGGTGGACAAGTGAACCGTACCGCTAGCGAGCGCAAGCGAGCGGAATGACCACGCGAGTAACGCGCTACGGTACACACCCGGATAAGACTATGCCGTTGAAGTCCGCCCGAATGCGAAGAAGCGAGACGAAGCCGCCGCTAAGGCGGCGGAGCGAGCGCGC
>JAITNT010000010.1 GCA_031290295.1 Clostridiales bacterium | reverse complement strand
GCATTCGGGCGGACTTCAACGGCATAGTCTTATACGGGTTATTACGGTATACTCGTATTGTTCGGTTAGAAGTCGCTATTGTCATTGCGAGGAGCGTCAGCGACGTGGCAATCCAGTTTTACTCTATCCGCTCTTCCCTCTTCCCTCTTCCCTCTTCCCTCTTCCCTCTTCCCTTTTCCCTTTCCCCGTCACTCTGTAGACTTCAGCGCCTCTATCATGTCGATTTTCTTAACCGTGCGGTTCATAAACAAATTTACGGCGAGCATAAACGCAAACGACAGCCCCGCGGCGTACAGGTAGCTTAGCGCGTGAATGGATTTACCGAACATTATAATATCGACCTCGGCGGTAGCTACTATGAATTTGTGCAGGAATATGCCGAATATAAGCCCCAGCCCTATTCCTATTACGGTAAGTATAACGTTCTCGCGGAAAACGTAGCCCGAGGCTTCCTTGTCATAAAACCCGATTACCTTTAAGGTGGCAAGCTCGCGGTTGCGTTCGTCGATATTCATTCCCGTAAGCGAGAACAGCACCACGAGCGCGAGCAACGCGCCGCTCATAATAAGCACGAGCACGATTATGCGCAAGGAGTCGGTTACGTCGCCGTAGTACGCGCGTATCGTAGACATAAACGAGAAGCTGCCCGTGCCGTCGCGCGACATAACGGATGCCGAGAGCGACTCCTCTTGAATGGCGGTATGAGGCAAAAGCTTGCCTACTATGACGTTAGACCGAGCCTGCTCCCCGAAAATATCGCGGTAAAGCTCGGCGGGCATGTAAACGTAATGACCGGCATAATTTTCGGTTATGCCGCCGACGACGGCTTCGCGGCGGACGTCGGATTCCGCGTCATGTAAGACTAAGGTGTCGCCGATTTTTAATCCGAGCATGTAGCCCATTTTTTGCGTTATGATAACCTTGCCGGAAACGAAGCCGAATTTGTTACGCCTGTTTATATCGCGGAAAACTATGTATTCCGAAAACGCGCTCTCGTCCTCGGGGACGATAAGATAGAGGCTCAAGGTTTTGCCGTCCTTTTCCGCCGTAAACGGCGCGGTGTGATATTCCGTAAACGCGTCCGACACCCCCGAGCCGTCGATAGTGTCCTCTATTTCCTTAAGCGCGGCGGCGGGCGCGGATTTCTCAAGCTCGACCTTGTATTCAAACAAATTAAGCACGCCGAAATGACGGGCGGTAATATCCTTAATGGAGTTATCCAGACCGAAGCCCGCCAATATCAGCGCGGTGCAGCCCGCTATCCCGACTATCGTCATCGTCGATTTTTTGTAGCCGCGCATGATATTACGCGAGGTCACCTTCATAGGGAAGGACGTTCTTTTCCAAATAAACGGCATGCGCTCGAGTATAATACGCTTACCCGCAAGCGGCGCTTTCGGGCGCATTAGCTCCGCCGGCACCGCGCGTACTCCGCGCATACCCGTCAACAGCGTGGGTATAAGCACGCTCAACAAGGCGATACCGAGCGCAAGCAGGCTCAACCCGATATTAAGCGGCGTATAGAATGCGGGCAGCGCGTAAAGAATTTGATAGCCGCCGCCGAAAATTACTCTCGGGAAGAACCAAAACCCCAGCGCTATACCAAGTACCCCCGCGGGAAGCCCCGAGGACGCCGCGTACACGGCGTAGCGCATGTAGACGGCGGTACGGCCGTACCCCAAGGAGCGCATGACGCCTATTATGCCGCGCTCCCCCTCGATTAGGCGCACGATATTTGTAAAAGCCATAAGCACCGCCACCAAGAAAAATATGAACGGAAAAATCCTGCTTATCGCCGCTATCCTGTCGCAATCGCCCGAAAATTGCGCGAACCCGTAGTTAGATTTCAAATCGAGCACCTTGAACAGCCCGGATACGTCCGTACCGGCGGGCGGCCGCGCCTCCGGCGGCATAGCGGCGAGCATGCCGCCTAGATACGCGGCGACCGCGGTCTTTACTGTCTCCGCGCCCGAATCGGCGGCGGCGGCGTATTTATCGCCGAACCGCGAAAGCCCCGCGCACGCGTCGAGCGTAAGGAACGCGCCGTCAACCCAACCGCCGCCAATCCTGAAAGCCGAATCGGCGACATAGATATACGAGCTTATAGCGTCCCCGCCGAAGCCGTTGCCGTTGTTGTCCGCGACGTACAGCGGCGAGCCGGACTTGCCGGTAACCGTAAGCTCCGGCGCAGTTAACATCGCTTGCGCGGCGGCGGATAGTTTTACCGTATCGCCGATTTTAATATTTTGTTTCAGACAAAAACGCCCGTCCACCAGGCATTCGTTTTCGTTTTCGGGCAGCCTGCCCTCGGTGACAAGCGCCTTGTTTACCGCGCCTTCGCCGTCCGGAATATTATGAACGCGCATAAAATACCGCCCCGCGTTTATCTCCATATACGCTTCGCCTATCCGCGCGCGCGAAACGTCCGCAACGCCGTCAAGACCCGCCAGCATCTCGACGGCGGCGTCGGAAAAGCCCGCGACCGGCGATATCACCTGCAGATCGCCGGCGTTCTGCCCGTCGAAATATTTGTCTAAGGACAGCTTCATATCGGGACTCGTAGAATTAAGCCCCACGAACAGACCGCTCCCGAACATCAGTATAAGAATCAGCAATATATACCTGCGGAAATTTCCCGAAACCGTGCGAAATAAATTTTTTGCGTATGCGCTCATTTTTAATCCTTTATTTTGCGGTCTATGTACGCCCTTACCGCGCGTTCTCTCTCAAAAAACCGCCCGTCAAAAAACCGCCGTTGCAAGGGTATAAATCCCTTTTCTCTTCCCGCCGTTTTATCATAAAAAACGCCTCTGCTATCGTATGCGGTTTTTTACTTTTTGCGCACCCGCTCACGCCGTAAAGTAAAACTACTTTACACCCCCGTGTCCGCCGTATCGCCGCCCGCGTCCGTTCGCGTCGAGCCGTCATTACGGCGCATTTTTCTTCGGCGCGGCGTTTTCTCCGCCGCCCCAAACGGGCGTAAAGTAAAATTACTTTACGCCCCCGTGCCCGCCGAAAAATTTATCGGTCATTTTTAACATGAACGAACGGGTCGTAAATCGGGAAATTATCTTCAAAAAAACCACCTTTTTACCTATTAAATAGTCGGGTTTAAGCCTGTTTTTATCGATTCGTTTGAAGATTTTAGCCGCCATAACCGCCGCAGGCATACGCTTGCCGTCCTTTTCGTCGATGCCAGACGCGGCGTTTTGTATGCGGTCGCCGTAGCGCCCCGTGGTTTCAAAATTCTTGATGCGGTTAGCGGTAAAATTAGACTTAGTGTCCCCGGGACACACCGAGCTTACCTGAATGCCCAGCGGCAAAAGCTCGGCGCGCAGGCTGTAGCCGAACATGTTGACGCCCGCCTTAGCCGTGCAGTAAACCCCCCTGAAGGGCAATGCAAAAAACGCCGTTGCGCTGCTGATATTGATAATTTTGCCCCCGCGACCGATGTACGGAAGCGCAAGCTTAGTAACAATCAGCGTGCCGAAAAGATTAACGTCGAGCACCTGCCTGATTTTATGCACCGGCAAAAGCTCCAAAGCCCCGCTGATACCGATTCCGGCGTTGTTTATAAGCACGTCGATACGTCCGAACCGCGCCCCGATAGCCTCCATAACCGTCCTTACGGCGGTCTCGTCCGTGATATCCGCGGCGTAATGCGGCGCATATCCGTCGGGATTACTTCGGGAAATACAAACCGCGGTATCTCCCGCCGCCCTATAAAGCTTAAGCAGCTCCGCGCCGATCCCTCCTGAAGCGCCCGTAATAACAACAATTCTATCCATAAAGCTATTATACTACATAATCGCGGCTTTGAAAAGCAAGTAACAAGCCTTTTCAGAGCAAACGCATGAAAATGCGTTTGCTCTGATCTAATCGATGTCAAGGCTAGCGCGCAGTCGAAACATCGCCCGTGCCACCCGTACACAATACGAATAAAACAAAATCCACGTCAATGCTATCGCGCAGTCGAAACATCTCTTCGCCGCTTACTATCCGCGATAGACGCGAATGCGCGCAAGAAAACCGACCAAACGTGAATGCGCGCTACGCTGCGGCTAGCGCCTTGCTTGCTTAATCGCATTCAGTCGGACTTCCAACGGGGTCGCTCCGCAAAAATGCGATTTTGCTGCGCTCCGTCTTAA
>JAITNT010000189.1 GCA_031290295.1 Clostridiales bacterium | reverse complement strand
CGACTGCTTTATTCGTTACGGTTTCTATCCGTCAACCGCCGCATTTATAATAAGCGCGATACAATCCGATATTATGTTGTTTCCCCAGAACAGCCCGCGCTTTGTGAACGCGATTTTATTATCCGCCGCCGTTATCAAGCCCTCGACCGCCGCTTTATCGCAGAGTGGGCGTAATACCGCCGCCAAATCGACGTCCAGGCGTTCCGAATAAGCCGCCAAATCCGTCTCCGTTTTTTGAAGCTCGTTTATAAATTCGTCCAAAACGCGGTATTTATCCGACACTATCCGTCCGCGGGCGCTTATCGGAACCGTATCGGACAAGCTTTGCGCCGTTACGGAATTGCTGTAAATATAGTTTTCCAGATTGCCGCCCGCGCCGTGGCCTATCGCTATACAGCTTCCGCAGGTGTGCCGTATACGCATGTATTCGTACCTGTCGATTCCGTCGCGAATCAGCTTCGTAAGCTCGAATACGCTATACCCCGCCGCGCCTAACCCGTCGATAATCATGGAAAACAACTCGTACTCGCGCCCGGTATCCTCCATAAGCCGCTTTTCTTCCTCGCTTAACCGATTAAAAAGCGGCGTCGTCTCGTGCAACATAAGCGAATAAAAGCTCACGCCGGCAAGATTAAGGCTTTTTATGACGTTCAAATCCCTTTCCAGCATTTCCGTAGTTTGACGCGGATAATTATAAATAAGGTCTACGCCGGTATTCTTAAAACCGAAACGCACGGCTTTTTCCAGCGTCAACGCCGCGTTTTCGCCGCCGCCCTTTCTGTTAAGCAGCTTTCTCGTACCGTCGTCAAACGTTTGAACGCCTACCGACAGGCGGTTGACGCCGTTCTCCTTCAGCACAGCGAGCATTTCGTCGCTAAGCCCGTTCACGGAGGTTTCCACGCTTATCTCGGCGTTCGGCTCTAAAACAAAGCGGTTTTTGAATTCCTTCAGCACGGCGTCGATTTGCTCGGGATCGAGCGCAGTGGGCGTTCCGCCGCCGAAATTGACGGCGCCTATGGGCGCGCGCATGTATTCAAACCCGCTTAACGCTCTCATTTCGTCGATAAGGTACGTATGATACGCCTTGCGGCTTAACGCGTCCGGGCGGTGAAACGGGCAAAAGCTGCAAATCTTGTTGCAAAACGGCACATGGAAATAAACCGCGCGGCGCGAAGGAGCGGGGTTGCATAGCAACCCCGCCGCATACTCGGTCTTATCGGTTTTGAGCGTAAAGTGCTTTTTTAGCTCTCTGTACGCGTCGTGATGAGTTTTGAACCGTACCGTATAAAGCGCCATAATGCCTATTCGCCGAAATCCACGTCGGGATAAAGATGCTCCGCCATGATTTTATAGGCCTCGGCGAATTTGCGGTTAGGCTTATTGTGGAATAACGTTTTTTGCATATAGTATACCTTGCCGTCCTTGACCGCCCGCAACGCGTTCCAAACGGGATCCGTGCCGTACAGCGCGTCTACAATCTCGGTTACCGCGTCGCCCTCGGAATGGCACTGGATAAGTATCATGTCGGGATCGCCCAAATAAACCGATTCCAAATTTATCGGCAACCTGCTGCCGCTGTCGGGATTGAACCACGAATCGGCTATGTTTTTGGCGCGCAGCTGCTTTGCCATGGCGCCCATCACCGTCCCTTCAAGGTTGGCCTGCAGGGAAGTACTGCCCGAAAACATCGAGAATATAACGGGATTATTTTCGAGCGGCGCTTTCATAAGAATATCCGTAACCTCCTCGAGCGCGTCCACGGCTACGCTGTCCCAAAGCTCCGCGTGCCCGGAAATATTGCAAAACACCTTATACCACTTCAAATAATCCGAAAAATCGTCGTATTCAACCGCTATGACGGGGACGCTTAACGCTTCGGCGGGCGCGGAAATCTTGGCGTAGCCGCTCATAGCCGTCGAACAGATTATCAGATCCGGGCTATGCGATAAAATGCTCTCCACATTCCAACCGCTGCCCGACGACGAGGCGGCTAC
This sequence comes from Clostridiales bacterium, assembly GCA_031290295.1. Lineage (GTDB taxonomy): Bacteria > Bacillota > Clostridia > Christensenellales > DUVY01 > JAITNT01. Next base: position 10,035 of record JAITNT010000189.1, on the reverse strand, counting down.
GGTCACTACGCCGTCGTCCTTAGAAACGTCGCGCCCGATCTGCTCCTCGTATAAGGTGGACGACGACGCGCCGCCGATCAAACCGTAAACCGTTCCTCCCGCCTCGTACCAAAGCGTAGTGAAGCTGGCATAAAGATTTATCACCCTTTGCGGATTCTTGGCTACCGTAATGCTCCCCTTTCCGCTTGCGTCCGTAAAGGTAACCGACGTATCCGTAACGGTTACCTCGTCGGCCTTGCTCAAAAAATCCGCTTTAAGCCCGTCGCGGTCATAACCCTCCGCGTCCTTTGCCGGAGGCGGCGTACCGCCGCATCCGGTTAGAGCGAACGCAAACGCGCCCGACAACAGCATCACGCTCAAGATAAACGGTATAATACCTTTTGATTTTTTCATTGTTATTGACTCCCTTTTATTTTTCATTTTTTATATGCTCCTTTCCTTTATTTTTATCGGTATAAAATACGGGCAGCCGTTAGTTTTATCCTCAAAAATTTCCGCGTCGATTTCAAAAACGTCCCGTAAAACCAACCTTGTAAGCACGTCGCGGGGCGCGCCCTTCAAAACGCACGCCGCATTCTTGATGACGTACAGCTTGTCCGAATACCTCGCCGCCATATTGAGATCGTGAAGAACCATGATAATCGTTATGCCCAGCTTTTTGTTCAGTCCGCGAATCAGCTCCAACACCTCTAGCTGGTAACTGACGTCCAAATATGTGGTAGGCTCGTCCAAAATCAAAATCTGCGGCTGCTGTGTTATCGTCATCGCTATCCATGCGCGCTGACGCTCCCCGCCCGAAAGCGTGGACAGAATTCTGTACCGCAGCGCGGTAAGTCCCGTAAGCTCCAACGCCTCGTCGATTATATCCGCGTCCGCGCGGGTCATGCCGCGCCCGAATCTGGCGTGCGGATAACGGCCGTAAGATACCAGCGTACGCACGTCGATATCCGACGGCGGCGAATGCACCTGCGGCAGGTAGGCGATCTTTTGCGCGATAGCCTTGCGGTTGTACGTGTCGAGCGACTTATCCTCAAAAACCACGCGCCCTTTGGACGGCTTGACGGCGCGCGGAACGGTCTTTAGCAAACTCGACTTTCCGCAGCCGTTTTGACCGATAATCGTTATGATTTCACCGCGCGGGAACTCCGCGTTTATGTCGCTTAAAACGCGTTTCTTACCGTATTGAACGGATATGTTATCAAAACCGAAATACATTTTCTTAATCCTTTTGACGCGTACGCAATAAGTATAAAAAGAACGGAGCGCCTATAAAAGCCAAAATTATGCTCACCGGAATTTCTCCCGGCGGCATTATTACGCGACCTATCGTGTCGCATACCGTCACAAGTACAAAGCCCAAAAACACCGACGTCGGGAACAGGAATCTATAATCGGAGCCTACCAACAGTCGCGCAATGTGGGGAACAACCAGCCCTACGAAGCTTATAAGCCCCGCCACGGCGATAGCCGCGCCCGACAACAGCGACGATATAAGTATCAAGAAAAAGCGAAACCGCTCGGTTTTAAGGCCGAGCGAATTAGCAGTTTCGTCGCCCAGCATGAGCACGTTCATTTTGGCGGGCAGCAAAAAGCAAATAAAAATTCCTACTAACGCATAAGGCGCGACCATACTGAAATCCTTCCACACCACTCCGTTAAGCCCGCCGACCAAAAAACCCGACGCGTTGCCCAGCTCCGAGGAAAAAAACGTCTTTATAATATCGTTGAGCGCGCCGAATAACGCGGATACCGCCAGACCCGACAAAATCATTTTTACGGGGCTTACGCCCTTTTGGTAAGCCAGCGCGTAAATCAGCATGGTGGTGATGAACGCACCCGCGATAGACCCTATAGGCAAAAGGTAATACAACGCCGGGAACGCCACTAACGTAAGATACCCCACGAAGCTCGCCCCGCTTGTGACGCCGATAGTAGAGGGCGACGCAAGATTATTGCGCATAACGCCCTGCAAAATGCAACCCGAAAGCGACAGGCACACGCCCACGAGTCCGGCGGTAAGAATACGCGGAAATCTCAAATTCCATACTAGCAGCCGCGCCATGCCGCCGTCGTCTACAAACAACGCTTTTAACGCTTCGCCGAACGAAAACCGCACGGTGCCTATCCCGACGCACACGACTACGGATAAGAAGCTTGCCGCGGCAAGCGACGCGATAATAACGAGCTTTCGCGCATAGCGCCCGTTCGTGTTGCGGCCGCCTACGGCGCTTTGTGTCTTTAAGGCATTTCTCACCGTCATAGCTTGCTCAACGCTTCCCTTACGGCACGCGCCGCCGCCTCTATCTCCGCCGCGTCCGGGTGTCCCTGCGAACGCAGGTGACGGGCAAAACCCTCCTCGCTCAACGTGCCGCTCTCGTTCTCGGGCGTTTTCAATTTGTTTACGGTACGGCTTATGTCCACCGCGCCTTGGCACAAATAGTGGCAAAGCAGCTTGTTTTCCTTATTAACCGCCGCTTCGACACGCGCCTTAACGTCGGCGGCGTGCTTGGAATCGACCGTCACGCCGAGCGTGCCTAACACTATCAGGCTCTTGCCGCGCATTCTTGAAATCAATTCCAGCGTATCCCTGTCCGCCGTACCCAAATCGCACCAGTACACGATGACGAACGCGTCGTATTTATCCGTCACAAAATCCGTCACAAACTTGACGTTGTGTCTTTCGTCCCCCAAAACGTAACCGACGTTATACGGACCTACGGGTTCGTCAAGCGCTCCCGCCGCCGCGAACGCCAGCTTAACCGCGTTTCCTGTAACCGTAGAAAATATTACGGGTATCTTCACAAGCCGCCTCCCTTAAAAAGAAATATTTTATGTATTTATACCCTCTGCGTTAGCTATAGCTAACCTATGGGCTTAAATTTAGTTAGCGCAAGCTAACGTTTTTACAGTATACAACGGCGGGGGCGGGCTTGTCAAATGAAATTTGCCGGTTTAATAAAAAATTTGCTATCCGCCTTTTAACAGATATATCGGGGGACGGCTTAGAATCGCTTTGTATATAATCAGTGAAATTATTAGAGAAAACACCGCCGCGCAGGCAAACAATATCCCTAAGCAAGCAAGCAAGCCGCCTATTTCTACCGAAAGCCCCACGTAATATATTTTAGTAAGCGCGGCGCAGAATCCCAAAAAGGTTGCGAATGCAAGCGCCGCTCCGATAATAAGCGCAGAAAGGCTTATAAGAAGCATCTCGAAGAAATACAACAAGAATATCCTTTTGTCGCTTATACCCTGCGCTTTCAAAATGCCGTAATAGCTCATGCTCTTCTTAATTAAAAAATACTGGCTGCTTACGATATATAAACCCGACACAATAAAGGTCATAACGATAAACACGCTGAAAAAGCTCTCGCACAGCGCCTGTTGCCCGCGCAAAAAAGACATATCCTCGACCGTCGATTCGCCGTAATACCATACGTTATCCTCGCCGAACAAATCAATTATACGTTCCGTCGACAGCGTTCCTTTCCTGAAGTCATTCAGGCTTATAAGCGCGCCCGCCTCCTCCCCGAACCGCGCTTGCTCGTCAATGCTCTTATCTAACACAAACGCCGTATCATCAAGATACCGATAATTTTTGTTGACTATGCCGGCTACGGTTCCGGTAAGCTCGAGGCTATCGCCGTTCAGAAATATTACGGTCTTGCCGATTAACGCCCCGTAATCCGTAAAGCCGAACGCATCCGCCGCTTCTTGGCTCATCAGTAATTCGCCGTCGCCCGATATATCGCCGCCGCATATAAATAGCGGCTCGTTATACTCCTCGCGAAAGGTTAAAACGTAATTATGAACCAGGCTTCCGCCGACCGTTACGTCACAAAATTCCGGTCGGTAAAAGCGGTACGTGCCGTCGGGATCGCCGTGTATACTTTCCCCGTCATCCTCCGAGATCTCGATAATAAAGCCCATAGACATAACGATCTTTCGCCCGTCCACGGTAATCGAATACTCATATTCCAAATCAATCGTAATATCCGAAAAGCTATATATGCCCGCGACATTATCGTCCGCCGAGATCGCCGCTATATCCCCGTCGGACAGCGCGCCCGTTAAGCTTATTACGTTGTCGTCCGCATGTCCGTTGAAATAGCCGTTATATTTTTTTGAAAGCGCGCTAGAATAAATCAATATACAAAAGGTGATAAAAAAGACAAACAAAAAGCCTAAAAACACCTTGAAATACGTATTTCTTTTTTGTATGATATTATTGAAAGCAAGCTCCGCCAAACCGCGCATATACTATTCGCTCCTCACGCAGTCTATCGGCTGTATTTTGTTAATTTTTCTTCCGAACAATACAAAGCGAACCGCCAAAATAACGACGCCGGTTAAAAATAACGCTAGGAGCACCGCCGGATACATATTCAGCGTTACCGTAAAGTCAAGCGTGGTATTCACTATCCCGCTGTAATAGTTTTTAAGCAGAACGCTCAGCGCGCTCCCTAACGCAAAGGAAGCAAGGAACGAAAACAGCAAAAAGGAGTAATACAGCGCGGCTACAAGGGACGATTTCGCCCCGAGAAGCTTCAGCTGCGCTATGAACCGCTGCCGCGCGTTAACCGTTATCGTAACTATGTTGTTTAGTATAAAGCTTGTAATCAGAAATGAGATTACAGAAATTGTAATCAAAATATAGCGCGCGGCGTTGACAAGGTCTATTTCTTCAAGCAGAAAAAGCTCGGGCTTGAATCCGCCGCGCCGCAAGGCGGATACGGCGTCAAAAATATCCGAGGCCTCGGCAACCTCTCCGTAGTAGTAGACATAAACGCCGTCGGTATAGTCGGTTGCGGCGACGCTCTCAAATATACCGTAAATAAAATATGCCGGGCAAACAAAGTCGCCTACGTCCTCCCCCTCGTATATACCGGCGACGGTCAATTCGGCGACGGCGGCATTAGTATACGGGAAACTCATTTGCAGCCTCTCACCCGCGTTAATCCCGAGCGCTTCCGCAGTCTGCGACGATATAAAAATATTGTAAAAGCCGTTCTGCTTGAGATTATCGCCGTCCGTCCACCATCTTCCGCTTACCAGTCTTGCGCCGCGGCAGGCATTCGGCAAGGCGCTCCTAAACACATAAGCGTCGCCGAAAAAAATTGAGTATTCCTCCGAATCCTCGTCGGAAACGATGACGCCGTTAAAGCTGAAATTTACGTCATCGGTAAAATTCCACACGTCGATTTTCAAATAATCCGCCGCTCCGCCTGCCCGTAAAAAATCGTCGAAGCTTTTGACGTTTAACTCAAAGGATAGTCCGTCCGCAAACATCTCGTCCAGATAGGCTTTATAACCCTTTATCACGTCGAACGAAAGGCAAAACAAGCTGATAGATAATGTAAAGACCAAGCTCGCTATCAGTATAAAAACGATACACTGCTTATATACGCTTTTTATCTCGGTTAAAAAAAGGTCAAGGATGTTTTTCATCGCTCACAAGCTCTCCGTCCTTCAACCGTATCAACCTCGTTGCCGCCATGGCGTGCTCCGAATTGTGCGTAACCATAATAACCGTTTTCCCGGCATCGTTTAACGCCTTGAGCAGGTTCAAAATGACCCCGCCGTTCACCGTGTCCAAATTTCCGCAAGGCTCGTCCGCCAAAATTATTTGCGGATTTCCCGCTATCGCTCTGGCAATAGCGGCGCGTTGCATTTCTCCGCCCGACAGCGTTCCCGCAAGATTTTTTGCTTTGTCCTTAAGTCCTACGGTTTCGAGCGCATTCACGGCAAGCGTTTTTCGCTCGGTCGCGCGCAACCCCCTTATGATGAGAGGAATTTCCACGTTCTTTAATACCGAATATTTTGATTCCAAATAAAACGACTGAAAAATAAACCCGAACAGCTTATTGCGAAGCCCGGCCTTTTGGTTGTCGTTCATTGCCGAGGTGACTACGCCGTCGATAACGACCTCTCCCTTAGCGGGCACGTCGATTTGCCCGATAATATTAAGAAGCGTTGATTTACCGCTGCCGCTAGCCCCGACAAGCGCGACAAATTCGCCGGCTTCAACCGTCAGCGACACGTCCTTAAGCGCAAAAAAACCATGATATTCCTTGAAAATATTCCTTATGTCAATCATCTAATCTTATTGTATCAAAAGACGCGTAACGGTGTCAAGAATTTTGGTGACCTGCCTGTCGGCGAAGCGGGGCATACGCATGAAAAAACATATTCTTTTTTCAGGTGATACCCGGCGAAAAAGCTCTATGCCGAACGCAGGCGGTTGAGCGTAAGCGGAGCATACGGCGTAAAAAGCGGACGGGGAATGGTAAGCGGCGAAGACAATTACTTGCCTTGTTGTCCTCTTTCATCGCCCCATACGATTCTCTTACTCTCTCACCCCCGTGTCGGAGCGAATAAAAGTCCGTTGGACTTTTATTCGCTCCGACACGGTTTTAGTAATCTCTGCGGCCGATAAGGATATCTATCGAGATGTCGAATACGTCGGCAAGCTTCCAAAGGTAGCTCATGGTCGGCTCTATTTTGCCGTTCTCCCATCCGCTTACACATTGCTGCGTACACCCGATCTGATGCGCCACCTGACATTGGCTGAGCTTGCGCTCCGTTCTGTTTGCTTTGAGATTCTTTCCGAAATTTGCTTCCATGATTTTATTTCCTCGTTTTATATTTTTTTATCGTATTTTGTTCTTTGTTTTACGCCGTTCACTTTTTTTGCTCCTTTTGCGCCTTTTACTTCGCCGTCCGGCAAGCGCCCCGTGCGCGTCCGCAGCCGACGGTCAAGGCACCTTGGCAATTCCGCACAAAAAAAGTAATATGCCGAAATTACCCTCTCTTGCCGCCGGCTTACAGCTTAGGCGCGGGAGTTGACATAATCTATTAAGCTTTTTTGCCGGTTAATAAGCCTTTGCGAAATAAATTTTGAATTTGGCGGATTTGCCGCATACCACGCAACGATCGGCTATAGGCGTCTGATCGAACGGCATGTTGCGGCTTGTAGCCTGAAAGGTTTCTTTGATATGCGCTTCGCATTTCGGATCGCCGCACCACATTGAAAGCGCAAATTTTTTGGAGTTAACGGCGTTGCCCAACGCCTTGAGCGTCCTTGCCTTGACTATGTTCGATTTCATAAAAGCCGAGGCCTTAGCGTACATCGAACGCTGTATTTTGTTCAGAAGAGAAGGTATGCCTTTTTTGACATCCTTGACGGCGAGCGGGCTTTTTTCCAGAGTGTCGCGCCGCATTACGCTTACCGTGCCGGTCTCGAGGTCGCGCGGCCCTACCTCTATGCGGCAGGGTACGCCCTTCATTTCCCACTCGTTGAACTTCCACCCGGGCGACATATCGCGCTCGTCCAAATAAACGCGCACGCCGACCTTTTGCAGCCCCGCCGAAATTTCCCGCGCGGCTTCCGTCACGCCCGCTTTGTGCGTGGCGATAGGCACGATAACTACCTGATAGGGCGCGACGCGCGGCGGCAGCTTGAGCCCGCGTCCGTCGCCGTGCACCATTATCAGCGCGCCGATAAGACGCGTAGACACGCCCCACGAGCTTTGGTTGCCGTATTTAAGCTTGTTGTCCTTGTCCAGGAATTTGATGTCGAAAGCCTTAGCGAAGTTTTCGCCCAAAAAGTGCGAGGTTCCCGCTTGCAGGGATTTTCCGTCGAGCATCATGGCCTCGATACTGTATGTAGCCGCGGCGCCGGCAAATTTTTCTTTTTCGGATTTGCGCCCCGTAATAACCGGCATAGCGAGGACGGTTTTACAGAATTCCTCATAAACGCCCAGCATCTGTATCGTTTCGGCCTGCGCTTCCTCCGCGGTAGCGTGTACGGTATGCCCCTCCTGCCACAGGAATTCGGAGGTGCGCAAAAAAGGACGCGTGGTTTTTTCCCAACGCAGCACGTTTGCCCACTGGTTATATTTGACGGGCAAATCGCGCCACGACTGTATCCACTTTGAATACATCTCGCAAATGATTGTTTCCGAGGTCGGGCGTATGACGAGCGGTTCCGCAAGCGGCTCCTTGCCTACGTGCGTTACCATGGCGCACTCCGGGGCAAAGCCCTCGACGTGCTCGGCTTCTCTCATAAGGAAGCTCTGCGGAATCAGCAAAGGAAAATAAGCGTTAAAATGCCCGGTAGCCTTGAATCTCGCATTAAGCTCCGCCTGTATGATTTCCCAAATAGAATACCCGTACGGACGTATAACCATGGTTCCCTTTACCGGTCCGTAATCGACAAGCCGGGTCTTTAGAATTACGTCCGTGTACCATTGCGTAAAATCCGAATCGATATCCGCGATTTCTTTTACAAAATTCAAATCTGCCATTAAATTAATATAACATAGTTGTAATTATTTGTCAATCTTGTATTTTATACGTTTTAATAAATTTTCTGTAAAATTATGGTAACAACGCGCGAATTTATATATGTTTGTTGTACGTCGAACGACGAAGGTTCAGAAGAGGAGCGTAAGCGGCGCGGCAATCCAGTTCTAACTTGTCCTCTTTTTCCCCGCTTCGCCGCTTTTATCGCTCCGATACAATTTACTTGCCCCCTACTCCCGTATATAAAAAACACCGTATACAAATACTATCGCTATGAGGAACGATTACGAGGTTTTGGACATTCTCAGAAAGAATCTTGACGCCGCCGAAGCGCGCCTTAGAAGCGCGCCCTACGACCGCGTTGACGAGCGTCTGGAGTATTACCTGACGTGCAAGGAGGAGTACCTCCTGCACCTGAAACAGTTTTATTAAACACCCTCTATGCGCCTAGTAATACACTGATATAGCACCGAAGCACTCTTCATAGTACTGCGCCATATCGGGATCTTCAAAGACAAACCGCCACTCGAATATGTTAGGCATTCCGGATTCAAGCTGGTGCTCTCCTCCGCCCTGAGCCCACTCGATACGACCGTTCGGCACGGGCGCGCCGGTTTCTGTCATCAAAGAGGAAGGGTCGGTTTTAAGATTAATCCTGCCGTCTATGTCGGGACCGGAATACAGCTCGCTTTCATTCGGCGGGTTCAGCTTGTTAATTTGAGCCTCAACCGTTGCCGTATAGCTTCCCGCCTCATAATTGTCGCCGGCGCCGGAAAAGGGAGTGAAATTAATTCCGTATGCGTACGACCCGACCTTGAGCCGCGGCACCTCGGTTGCCCACTCTAACATGAAATCGTACCCCGACAGCAAGCCCGACTGCACGTCGAGTATTAGCCCTGTATCTAATGCGATCGTAGAAAGCTCCGTACCCGCATATAAATTTCCTAACTGACCGAGCGACGAGGTCAGCGGCAAAATGTCAAGCTTGCGTTTCTTCGTAACGTTAATTTGGCACTGCCCCGTTAATTCCGCATATTTGTCCGCGTCGACGTCGGGCACAAATTCCCATGCGCATGCGTTGATTCCGTATTGCAGCAGCTTATCCTTGTCCTCCCATATAAATTCCCCGGGCACGACGGTTCCGGAAATTTTTTCCGCTACGGTTCCCGCTATTTTTACCGAGGACAGCGGGTCGAGCGCGGTAATCGACTCATAATCTTCAATATAGGTACCCGAGGGGAAGTCCAACTCTATCGGCGCAGGCTCTCCCGCCACCGTTACCTCGATATTTCCGGTTGCCTCAACGTAATTTACCGCGTCGTCCGGCGTAAATACCCAGTAGAGCGTATTTGACCCGTCTACAAGCGTATAGAGATTAGCCCACCTAAATGCGCCCGACAACGGTTCGCCGAACGCGCCCTCCGCCGTCCCGCCCTCTATCACGGGAACGTTCCCCGCAAACCGCGACGCCTCCGTAACCGTCGGCTCCGTTACGATATTCGGCGCGGCTTTTCCCGCCGTAACGGTTACCGTGCCGCTTGCCGTGCCGTAATTAGCCGTATCGTTCGGTACAAACGTCCACCCGATTTCATTATCGCCCGTCAACAGCGTACCGCCGTTACCGTTATACTCGAAGCGTCCCGCGAGCGTATTGCCGTCTGCGCCCTTTGCCGCGCCGTCGGCTACGGTCGGGAAGCTCTGTCCGTAGGTATACGCACCCGGCGTAACCGC
>JAITNT010000167.1 GCA_031290295.1 Clostridiales bacterium | reverse complement strand
AAAATCGGCGTCGCCAAGTCTAATTCCGAGGTTGACGGCGGACTGCTGGAGCATTGCATCCGCGATTTGCTTAACCGTACCGCCCCCCGCGTTATGGCGGTGCTCGACCCCGTTAAGCTCGTTATCACGGATTATCCCGAGGGTGTGTCGGAGACGGTTCTGCTCGAGAATAATCCCAACGACGAAACCGCCGTTACGCGCGGGGTGACGTTCTCGCGCGAGATTTATATCGAGCGCGGGGATTTCATGATAGACCCGCCGCCGAAATATCACAGGCTTGTCCCCGGCGGGCTTGTGAGATTAAAAGGCGCATATATCGTTAAGTGCGACCGCTTCGACGCGGACGGCGGCGGTTCGGTGACATGCGTGTACTGTACGCACTACCCCGAGAGCAGGAGCGGCTCGGACACGAGCGGATTGAAGGTCAAAGGGGTTATCCACTGGGTATCGGCGGCCGACAGCGTGGATATTACGGTAAATAAAATCGATTATTTGCTTACTCCCGCGGAAAACGGTGTGACGGACTTCGCAGATAGACTTAACAAAAATTCAAAAACGGTGTATAATAATGCAAAGGGCGAAAAATCGCTTGCAGCCGCGCTCGCGCTCGCGCCGTATCAATTTATGCGGCTGTCGTATTTTTGCCGCGACCCTAAGCTGCCGGGAGAGCTTGTGTTTAACGAAATCGTAGGGCTTAAGGAAAGCTACAAAATAACCTGACGTAAAATGTCGGATTAAAATAAGAATTACCCAAGGAGGAATTTATGAAAATTTTATTGACAGGGGCAAGCGGATTTATCGGTAAGCATTTTTACCGCAAGTTTCGCAAAACGCACGAGATTATCGCGCCTACGCACGAAGAGCTGGACGTTACCGATATGGGAGCGGTCATTCGCTACATAAAGGGCGTAGACGCCGTAGTGCATATGGCTAACGCGCACGGCGATAATACGGCTAACAACAACATTCTTATGTTCAAGAATTTGCAGTCGGCATGTTCTATGTACAAAATTCCCAAGCTCATCGTTATCGGGTCCGGTTATGAGTTCGACTACACGCAAGCGGTAGTATCGGCAAAGGAAACCGACGTCGGTAAGACTATGCCGAAAACCGATTACGGGTATTCCAAGAACATGATTACGCAGCTTGCCCGGGCGGACAAATTTACGACCGTATTGAGGTTCTTCGACGTTTTCGGCAAGAAATCGCCGAACAATTTCCTTATGGATATCATCAAGCGGGGCGCGGAGGGCAAGGAGCTTGTGCTTGACAAGAACAAGCTTTTTTCGGCGACGTTCGTTGTTGACGCGGTAAAGCTTATCGAGAGGTTCTGCGTTAACGATTATCCTAAGGGCGAGTACAACTGCGTACCGTCTAAGCCTTACGATAAATATCAGGTTCTGCGTATTCTGTACGCGCTGTCCGAAAAGACGCTTTATGTCGGTATGAAGGACCCTAAGTCCTTCGAGACGGAGTATACCGCGGATAACGCCAAGCTGATGAAGGCGCTCGGGGAGTATAAATTCACGAGCCCGCGCAGCGCGATCAAGAAGGTGTACGTTAAGGAGCGCGCCGCGCATTTGAAGCGTACGGAAAAGGAACGCGTACGCACCGTAAAGAAGGAAAGAAGGCTGGCCGCCGCAAGAGAAAAGCGCAGACTGGCAAGAGAAGCCGCGCGCGCCGCAAAAGCCGCCGCGGTATAACGGACGTTATTAAGGAAACACAAGAGGAACACGATACTCATGAATAAGTTTAACTCATTTGAATTAAGAGCGCAATGGTTTGCGTTCTTTAAGGAGCGCGGACACAGCATAATACCGTCAAGCTCGGTTATTCCCGAGAACGACCCGACGGTGCTTTTTACGACTGCGGGCATGCACCCGCTCGTACCCTATCTTTTGGGCGAGAAGCACCCCGAGGGTACGCGGCTTGCGAACGTGCAGAAGTGCATCCGTACGGGCGACATCGACGAGGTAGGCGACGCCACGCACCTCACGTTCTTTGAAATGCTCGGCAACTGGAGTCTCGGCGACTACTTCAAGGACGATATGATCAAATGGTCGTACGAGTTCTTGACGGGCACGCTGGGTATTCCCGTGAGGAAGCTTGCGGTGAGCGTTTTTGAGGGCGACGCCGACGCGCCTAAGGACGGCGAGAGCGCGGACATATGGCAAAAATGCGGAATCCCTAAGGACAGGATTTTTTTCCTGCCTAAGAAGCACAACTGGTGGGGACCTGCGGGGCTTACGGGTCCTTGCGGTCCCGACACCGAAATGTTCATTGATACCGGAAAGGACGCTTGCGGTCCGGAATGCTCGCCCGCATGCAGCTGCGGCAAGTACGTCGAGATTTGGAACGACGTTTTTATGCAGTACAACAAGAACGCCGACGGCGGTTTTTCTCTTTTGAAACAGAAGAACGTCGATACCGGCATGGGGTTAGAGCGTACTACGGCGATTCTTAACGGCGCAAGCTCGGCTTACGATACGGATTTATTCGTTCCGGTTATCAAAAAAATCGAGGAGCTTTCCGGCAAGAGGTACGCCGATAAGGAATACACGCGCGCGTTCCGCATTATAGCCGACCACGTGCGCACTTCGGTATTCATGATAGGCGACCCGCGCGGTATTTCACCGTCAAACGTCGACCAAGGCTATATTTTGCGTCGCTTGATACGCCGCGCTATACGCTACGGACGGTTAATAGAGCTGTCCGCCGGTTCGTTGTCCGAGCTTGCGCGCGCGTACGTCAGGCAATACGAGGAGGTTTATCCCGAGCTTACCGTTAACGCCGAGAGGATTTACGGCGAGCTGAAAGCCGAGGAGGAACGCTTCGTTCGCACTCTTACGATAGGTCTTAAGGAGTTTGAAAAGGTCGCCGCCGCGCTCGGAACGGGCGCAAGGATTGACGGCAAAACGGCGTTCCGGCTGTACGACACGTTCGGCTTTCCTATAGAGATGACCGAGGAGCTTGCGCTCGAACGCGGTCTTACCGTGGACACAAAGGGCTTCGGGGAGGCCTACGCAGAGCACCAGCAGAAGTCGCAGGCGGGTGCGGAACAGAAATTCAAGGGCGGACTCGCCGACAACGGCGAGGCGACCGCCAGGCTGCATACCGCGACGCACCTGTTGCAAGCCGCCCTAAGGCGCGTACTCGGTCCCGAGGTTGCGCAGAGGGGCAGCAATATCACCGCGGAAAGGCTGCGCTTCGATTTTTCATTCGGGCGCAAGGTCGAGCCTGCCGAGCTTGCCGAGGCGGAGAGGCTTGTCAACGAGGCGATTAAGGCGGGATACCCGGTTACCGTCGCCGAGATGACCGTAGACGAAGCCAAAGCGCAGGGCGCTACGGGATTGTTCGAGAGTAAGTACGGCGAATCCGTTAAGGTTTATACCATGGGTACGTTCAGCAAGGAAATCTGCGGAGGTCCTCACGCTGATAATACCGCCGAGCTGGTAAGCTTCAAAATCCAAAAGGAAGAAAGCTCGTCCGCGGGCGTCAGAAGGATTAAGGCGGTTATCGGATAGAAAAACACATAAAAGCTTCTTTGTTTATAGGTTTTTGCCGATTGCCGCTAGATTTGTTTCGTAACAATTCTATTGACAAACCATATTTATTGTGCTATACATATAATATAATGCTGATTCATATTAGGATTAGTATATTATACTAAAAAAAAATTATAGGAGTACGATAATGAAAAAACGATCGAAAAGCAAGCAAGCTCTAAAATATTAAAATTTCAGCCGCATTTGCCGGGCGAGATTATTTTGGAGCAAGATTTTTGCCTTAAAACGGCTAACGGAATTCAATTTATTAAACGGGTGCAATACAAATACAGAGACGCTTACGGATACGAAGCGTTGGACGAGGTATATTACGATGTTAATACCGGCGTTCGATATGACGTAGACTATATTTTGAATTGCTTTTGATTAGGAGGGTAACGGTATGAAAAAGCTTGCGGTACTATTTCTGATTCTGCCCTTAATGTTTTTGTCCTCTTGCGTCGGCATCGCGTACCGGTATCGGTTCGACGGCGGCGATATAAAGGAAATAGCTATAATCACGGAAGCTTCTAACCTCACGGAGGCTTCCGAGATAATAATCGACGGCGAATTATTCGGCGAGTTCTTTGACGGCTTAAAGGAGTTAAACTATAAATCATACGTCGGAGACATTAGAGGGAAAGAGGAGCGAACGATAAGAATAATCCTGACGGACGACAGCGAGTACGTTTTTGAGGCGTATTTTATTATCAAAAACGACAAAAAAGCAAAATTTTCATGCGACGTGGTTGAATATATTGCCTTACTTGACAAATATAGTTAAGATCGAACCGAAAAGGACAGGCGGGGGCTAGGCTTCCCGCAAAAGGATGGTAACGGTATGAAAAAGCTTGCGGTACTATTTCTGATTCTGCCCTTAATGCTTTTGTCCTCTTGCGTCGGCACCGCGTACCGGTATCGGTTCGACGGCGGCGATATAAAGGAAATAGCTATAATCATATTAGCCGTTAACGGTGCGGAGGCTTCCGAGATAATAATCGGCGGCGAATTATTCGGTGAGTTCTTTGACGCCTTAAAAGCGCTGAACTATAAATCATACGTCGGAGTCATTAAAGGGAAAGTATTACGAACAATAAGAATAATCCTGACGGACGGCAGCGAGTACGTTTTTGAGGCGTTTTTTATTATTAAAAACGATAAAAAGGCAAAATATTCATGCGACGCGTTTGAATATATTGCCTTACTTGACAAATACGTTTAATGGCAAACCGGAAAAGGCCGTTATGTGGCTTTAATTGTGCGGTGACGGGCGGCACGGGCGAAGAAAGAGGGCAAGAGAATGATTGGTAAGCGGCGCTAGAGTTTGTTGCGACTGCCCTCAACATGACATGGTCCGGTTTATTTGTATTGTGTACGGGAGAAAGTAGAGTAACCGTCAAACGTACAAAATACAAACAAACAAAAACAATGTCATTCTGAGCTTGTCGAAACTCTATCGCCGCTTTCATCGCTAAATATGACAATAGCTTGTTTTATTCGTATTCGGGGCGCGCGGCACGGTCTTTCACACGCTATTTGCGCCGCCGGAGTTCGGCGAGGTTAAATGTTGCATGCGAGGCGAAAGAGGATATATCATTTTATAAAAGAAACGACCGAAAAATCCGGTCGTTTCTTTTATAGGGGTTTCGGTTAGATTGTTTTTTGAAACCCGGAAGAGGGCTTTTACTTTGTACCGCCAGCCGTCTTGACATTCCCGGCGGCAGCTTTTATGTCGTTGATAATAAAATTAAGATGTGTGATTTGTTGAGAGGATAGTCCCGAAATTTCCAAAAACTGCTTGTCGATAAGCCCCAAAAGATAATCCGTGGTCACCGAGAAAAACGATGCGATTTTGACGAGCATGTCTATAGACGGTTGAATATTGTCGTTTTCCCAGTTGGAAACGCACTGCTTGCTTACGCCCAATTGCGCCGCCAGCTGCACCTGACTTATGCCGTACGCAAGCCGCAATTCCTTAATACGTTGGTTCAGCATTGTTTCTCCTCTCTATCGGTGTAAATTGCCGTGTAAATAATTGCAATACCAGTATACAAAATTACTTGACTTTATCTGAAATACTATTGTATACTAATTATGGACGTAATTGTATTTTTGGAGGTAATTATGTCGAATGAATCTAAAATCACAAAATCGCAAGCCGCAAGGCGCGTTGTCCGCGAAGGACTTTTAGACATTACAGCACTGATCAAATTAGACGATTACGATTTATACAAGAAAATGCTGGAAACGTACCCGACAACGAGAGTTGAATTATGCCGTAAGCTGTTAGAC
>JAITNT010000107.1 GCA_031290295.1 Clostridiales bacterium | reverse complement strand
TATATTATTAATAAAAAAGCTGTACATAGAAACGCCGTATTCGTTAAGCAGAATATTGCCCAAAATCGGCGCGATACCGTCGGCTATTTCCTTTAGATATTCGTCCACTATGGTATAGGTAAGCTTTTTTTCGCGCATGATTTTGGCAAGCGCGGGCTTGAATTCGCTCATAAGCCTATTAAGCAGGCGTTCCTGCAGCTTATCGACGTCGTAGTCGGTATCGAGACCGACAAGCTCTAAATAAAACTTGCGCGGCTCGCCTATCTGAATTTCAAATTCGCCGTTCGCGCCCACCTTAACAGGCGAATCCGTTATCGGGTCGCGCAGGTCTAAAAGCTGCGGAGTACCCCACGGCATTCTTAATTTGGCGGTCCTTGACATATAAATGATTTCCACGCTGTCCGTAGAAAATCTTTTTATGAATATTCCCGCGAGATCGCTCTTTTTGTCGTAAACGTCGTACTTGCCGGACTCGAGCGTCTTTAACATCTGTCCGTCCTTTATGAGCAGCGCGACGTGCGTAGGCGGAACGATCAGCTGAGCCTTTTTGTCCAAATCGGTATCGACCGTAAGCTTGAAAAATAAGTCCTCGTTGTCCGGCGTCCTGTACGCCGCTTTGTAAGCCTTTCTCCTCGACACGAACGGCGACCCGTCCGTCATCAATACCGAGTCCAGCTTAATCAGAGATATTTTTGCCGCCACCTTGCTTTTTCTCCTTTTACGTGTTTTATTTGGTTTCTTCTGAATTGAGGCATATGCCCGCGCCGATGAATAGCCCGGCGTTCAATTACATAATTATAATACTATTGCGTTAGTTTGTCAACTTGTATGCGTTAATAAATATTTGCATATTATAGTACAATTAACTCAAATGCATTAGCTTCCTGCATAATCTGCGCGATTATCGCCGTTAGCAAAGCCTGAACGCGGTTTTTGACGGGTTCGGCGCGTAAGGTTATGCGGGGAAAGGTATGCGCGTAAATTTCTCTAAAAGGAGGCGGGGACGGTTGGACGTACCGGCGAAAATAGACGCTTTGCGAAAAAACCGCGGCTGGTCCGTAAACAGGCTGGCAAGCGAAGCTATGCTCACGCAATCGACGTTAAACTCGATGTACGCCAGAAATTCTCCGCCTAAAATAGAGGTGCTGGAAAGCATTTGCGCCGCGTTCGGGATTTCGCTCGCGCAATTCTTTTTGGAGGACGAGGCGTTAATTGCGGTTAACGATTCAGAACGTGATTTACTGCTAAAATTCAAAGCGCTGTCTCCCGAAAAAAAGAAGGCTCTGATAGCTTTGTTGAGGTAGGGGGGGGGGCTGAAAGCGGCGGTTTCTTCGCAGTTTTTCCACCTTTTTTTGAAAAATCTAACATGAATACGGGGCTTAACCCCTTTCAATTTTACATAAAATATAGTATCATATATGTAAGGAAATCTAATTTATGACAAACGAAGAATATAAAGCGTTGGCAACCGAATATTATGAAAAAACCGTCGCGCTGATGGATAAACCCGACCGCACCGAGGACGAAAATTTTGAGATGATTAATTTATCCCACGCCTCCTGTTGTTTTTGGACGGTTTGCGGGACGTTCCTGCATATCGCGCGCGGCGAGTGGCAAATTTCCCGGGTGTATTCCTTGCTCAAAATGTCGGACAGCGCGCTTATTCACGCCGAACGTTCGCTTAAAATTTGTCTTACAAGCATGTTCCGCGACTTCGATCTTACTCTGGCTTATGAAGCCGTCGCGCGCGCGCATTACCTTGCCGGCAATTACGGGCAGTTTTTTAAGCACCAAATTCTCGCTATCGAAACCGCCCAAAAGGTAGCCGACGGCGCGGACAGGGCATACTGCATGAACGAGATAGCCTCGATTGACGAGGAGGAGCCCGAGCCCGTTTCGTTCGCCGCCGCGTCGGCATTTTTACCGCATTAGAACAAATTATCCCTAGATAACCGCGTAAAGGCTGCCCTTAACGGACAGCCTCTTTTTTATTTGATTTCACATAAGCCCGAACGGGAATTCTATAATTCCTTGGTTATCGTTTTGGCGTCGTTTTGAGTAAACAGTCCCCAGACAACCGCCGCGAGCGCGGCGCCCAAGAACGGTCCGACAATAAAAATCCAGATTTGCGAAAGCGCGGTGGTATCCGTGAACGCCTGAAAAATAGCCGGCATAATGCTTCTTGCCGGATTAACGGACGTACCCGTAACATAAAGCCCCAGCAAATGCACGAGGGTCAGCGAGCCGCCTATCACAAGACCGGCAAAGCCGCCCTCCTCCGCCTTATGCGTCGCGCCGAGAACGGACATCACAAATATGAAGGTCAGAACGATTTCCGCGATAAGCCCGATAAGCAGCGTAACAAAGGTCGCGCCGCCGTCCACGATATTATAATTGCGCAAAACCGCGTCCTGCACCTGATTCGCGCCGAGCCGCTCAAAGCCGCCGAAGAAAAGACCGAGTACAAGACACGCCGCCGCCGCGCCCGCGAGCTGGGCTATGCAATAAAAAAGAAAATCCTTCCAGCTTATTTTTTTGTTGATAGCCATGGCGAGCGAAACGGCGGGATTAACATGACAGCCCGAAATTTTGCCGATACAGTACGCCATCGCCACAATGGAAAGCCCGAACGCCAGGCTGGTAGCAACCCAGTTTACCCCCGTCGCCACGGCGACGCCGCAACCGAACAGTACCAACGCGAAGGTGCCTATACCCTCGGCGACATATTTTTTGAGCGCCATGAAAAAAACCTCCGTAATATTGCGGTTGATTCGGGATTTTACCCCAAACAGCCGTATTAACCTTTTTTTTATTAGACCAGTCTATTATATATTTCCGTGACAATATTGTCAAACGATTACAATAATATTTTTTCCGAGGCGAATAAAAACCTAAAGCAACGAAGCGTTAAACGCGTTTATCCTCCCTATAACCTTGTCGTTAAACCCGCCCTTCATGGAATCCGCATAGTCTACCATGAATATCGGCATAACCGTAAGCCATGCGTCGAAGCTTTCGTTCGCGACAAGCTCCGGGTTAAAATTATAAGCAAAATCGAGCAGCGACCAGCCGAATATTGTATTAGCTATCCCCTCGCCCGTCAAAAGCCCGGTTTTTTGCGCCTGATTCACGCGGAATTTATTTCTGTCAAGCGCGGGGTCGGCACAAAGCGCGTCGTATTCGGCGGTAATTCTTTCTAACATCACCTCGGAGGAATTATGCTCGTGCCAGTTGCTTCTTATAGCTTCCTCATATTCGTAGTGCGCGCAGCCGGAATATTGCCCGGTCTTGGCAAGTATAACTACGCCCGCGCCGCCGGAAACGGCCTCGGAGTACGTAAGCGAGCCGAGCGGCACCGTAAACGGGTCGAACCTCACAAAATCGAGCAGGCTTAGCCCTTCGTATTCGACGGATCCGATATGCGCGAATAAATCGGCAAAGGTTTTGTCTCCGGTTTTGACGTGCTGCATATCAAAAATTATCAATTCCCCGGGGTTTTCGCTGAGAAATTTTACGGTTTCCGTCAGATACCCGTCAAGCTTATCGGAAAGCTGTCCGTGCACGGTGTACCATTCGCCCTCCGAAATAGTGACGCGCACGTCGAAATAGCGCACCCCTCTTGTCAGCAGGTCGTATGCGCCGGACCTTTGCGCCTTGGAAAGACGGAAAATCATGCCGCTGCCTAAGAACCGAACGGCGCCGTTATTAAGTATCCCGTCGGCGGCGTCCTGCGGGTCAACCGCGTTTTTCGGCGTAATTTTATCGCTGAAAGCGTCGTGCGCGCCGAGCATGGCGATATCGACAACCCTCGGGTCGCCCGTAATATTATCCGCGATTATACCGCTGTAATCCGCCGCGGTGACCTTATCGGCGGAAAACGAGAACGCCGACCACCCGACAAACAAAACGCCGGCGATAACGATTACTAACAAAATCACGAAAGCCCCGAGCAAACGCTTCAAAAACCTCTTCATAAAAAAGCCCTCCCCTTGAATAATGGTGTCTCTGCGTGTATTCTATCACATTCCGAACCGAATGTAAATACCCGGCCGCTATAATTTGCAGTTAATTACTCTAAAGTATATTCTTGTTTTGAGCCGTGTATAATCCGCGTTAACGTTATGCTTCGTTCGTTCTCATACATTCTCTCGCAGTCGGAAGCAATTACGGCAATTTTTGACACCAAATTTGACACCAAAAAAGAGTAAAATTTGCAAAACAGGTCGCGCTAAAGCATAAAAACGCAAGGAAAAAGGGGCTAAAACCGTTGAAAACCCGCGTTTTAACCCCCTTTTGGAGCTGATGAGGGGATTCGGACCCCTGACCTGTTGATTACGAATCAACTGCTCTACCGACTGAGCCACATCAGCATACGCTTCAAAATTGCGCTTAGTAATTTGCTTGCCGATTTGTTTGCTGATACAGTGTACCAAATATTAACGCTTTTTGCAAATATTTTTTAGCCGCTTAAGGAAAATTTATAAATTTTGTGAATAAAACCGAAACGGGGCAGATAGGGCAAGAGAATTGTGCGGGGTGATGAAAGCGGCGATAGAGGGGAAAGAAGATAAGTTAGAACTAGATTGCCACGTCGCTTACGCTCCTCGCAATGACATAAGTTAAAACTAGATTGCCACGTCGCTTGCGCTCCTCGCAATAGACTTGTTGCAAAACCTCATTTAAGGGGCGTTTTGATAATTCACTATTCCACAAATTAGGTTAAATCTTAGTCTGAAATTTTTTCGTTTATTACGGTATCTTTGA
>JAITNT010000081.1 GCA_031290295.1 Clostridiales bacterium | reverse complement strand
CCGCGAGCAGTATTTCCAACCCGACCGCGGCAAACGGCATATCCGCGCCTTACCGCGCGGGGTACACCTTCGGCGGCTGGGCGACGACATTCGGCGGCACAACGCCCGCTTACACGGCGGCAAACGTCAATAGCGCGACAAACGGCACGACCTTGTACGCGATTTGGACGGAAATCACCGAATAGCGGCAAGGGCAATTTTGAGTGACACACATTAATGCCCCGAAGTAAATTTTCATGCTTCGCGGCGTATAAGAACATATAAGGAGAACAGAACAATGAGTATATCAATTACAACGCAAATTTTACTTGCGCACGTTGCATACATGAAAGAATATCGCGGAATTACTTCCGGCGATGAACCTTTTGACGGAGGCTCGTATCCTGCATCTGGAAAAGGAGACGTTAATAATTTTTTAGTGATGAAAGACGGCCGTTATTATGGCTTTGTCGAACCAAACAGTAAAAACAAAAAGAAGCCTGATAAAGCACCAACCCCAATTAATATTAAACGACTAGGCGCAAAAAGTACAGATATCAAAATCGATGATGTTTGCGTTGTGTTTTTTGCGCGAGATTATACAACGGGGACGTGCAAAAACGGTATGGTTATAGTAGGTTGTTATTTGAACGGAACGGTTTATAAAGACTATCAATCTCCAACCGCAATATCGGGACACGGCTATAATTTATCATGCGATGCAACGCAGGCATTCCTATTTGCCGAACAGGACCGCAAGGAAATTATGGTTTCTAATACAAGACCCATGGTTTTATATGGATTTTTATCTAATACAGGAAGACAGGTAACCACAAAAAAGGATATTGTTGATTTAATCAACCGATTAATTCAACGCCCTTAGACCTGTTACCTAACCTCCGCTCATCGCCTTTAACGCTATTTGGACGGGAATTCCAGGTTAGCGGAAAAGGACAAGTAGATGTAAATGGGACGGTGAAAGCGGCGAAGCGAGGGTAAGAGTAAAAGGATAAGTTAGAACTGGATTGTCACGGCGCGCTAGCGCGCCTCACAATGACGGATAGGGTTGGTTTTGATTGTATATGGGGCGTTGAAAGCAGCGAATCGGGTCTGGATTGCCACGTCGCTGACGCTCCTCGCAATGACGGATAGAGGGCTAAATAAATGATTGGTGAGCGGCGAAGAGATGTTTCGACTACGCGCTAGCATTGACATTGTTAGGGTTTATTCGTATTCGGTACGGGTGGCACGGACTGCGTCCCGTCATTGCGAGGAGCTGAAAGCGACGTGGCAATCTAGAAACCGCCTGCTGTATGCGGTGTAATGCGGAAAAGGAGAGAGGATAAAATTAACTGGATTCCTACGGCGCTACCGCGCCTCTGAATGACAAAAAGGGCTGATTTTTTATATGCTTTTTACAATTTCAATTTGCTTTTGCCGTTCTTTTCTTACCTCGTTAAGGTCGTTTGGGAATATTCTGTTTATCAGCGTTACGGCAAAATCGCAAGCCCATATTGCATGGTATTTAACATGGGTTACACAAGAAATTTGTGCCATTGTCCGATAAAACCGCGCTTTGGCGGGGTCTTTTTCCGCCCGCGCTAAATCGTTAAACTCACCGCCGACGCTCCGTGCCTTTTGGTAATTGACCTTGCCGTCAAGCCATTCTTGTATCGCCCTATATGCGCGGATTCCCTCATCGAAAGGCTCATATCTCATTATCTCTAACAAATGCCGTCCGTATACTAAACAAAACCGCGCCATGTCGTGATGAGTTTTGGTGTCGTAAACGGCGATAAACTCATTTTTTAATTCCGGTATGTCGTCAATTTTTCCGACGGGTCTTTGGTATTCGTATATATTCATTTCTTTTTAGTGCCGCTCTTAATCATTTCTATTTTTAACACGAGAAATTCCCGCATTAAATCAAGCGGGAGCGGTTCGTCTAATTTGAGCTGAAAGCCCGAATTGCAAGTAACGTACCCTTTCAGCCTTGCTTGATTACCGGCTATTATTTTTGAATCGACAAAAAAGCCTATATGGTTCTTACCGTTAACAAAATAAGCAAGCTGCTTACCGTAAATTTTATATGACGGCATCCGTTGACCTATCGCTTCCTCGGCTTCCGGCGCCGTTTCAAAAATAAGCTGTCTGACGGCTTGCATCATTTCCTGCCTTTCGGCGGGGGCTTCGGCGATGTATTCGTCTACCGAAGCATTTTTCTTGCAGTCCATAATGGTTATTACCTCCAACCGGTATGATTATACCGCAAAATTATAGATTTTTCAACCCTCGACGCTATGTTTTCAGCTTCTCCTCAACCCTTTTCGCCGTCCTGCCGTCAAGACCTTTTAATTTTTGCACGGCTTTACGGATAGATTTTTATTCATATCGGGGGACGGGCAGCACTGCAATGTTTCGACTGCGCGATAGCGTTGACTAAGGCGGTAATTCTAATTATTCCAGAGTAATTTTGATAAAATTCTTTTTGCCTTTTTTGATTAAAAGAAAGCCGTCGTTAAAGTCGTTCGGGGTTATTTTACGGTCGAGAGCCTCTATTTTTTCGCCGTTAACGGATACCGCGCCTTGGGTTATCATGCGGCGGGCTTCGCCCTTAGACGGCAAAAAGCCGCTGATTACTATGATATCGGTGAGCGGCAAGCCCGCTCCGAATTGCGCCTTGCCGAGGGCGAAGGACGGAGCGTTGTCCAAATTGCGGCTTTCGCCGAACAGCCCCGACACCGCCTCTAACACCTTGTCCGCTTCCTCCGCGCCGTGCACGAGCTTGGTTATTTCGTACGCCATTTTACGCTTTGCCGTCAAAATATCGCCCTTGCAGAGCGCGTTTATTTCGGCTAAGCCGATACGCGTAAAGAGCTTGAGGAGCGGCTCGGTATTCTCGTCGCCTATATTGTAAAAATATTGATAGAAGTCGTACGGCGTCGTTCTGTCGCGGGCTACCCATAGCGTACCTTGCTCGGTCTTGCCCATTTTTTTGCCGTCCTTGGTCATAAGCAAGGGGGCGGTAAGCCCGAAAATATCCTTGGCAAAGCTTTCGTTCTCGTCGACAAAATTCATTTTGCGGTTAAGCGTTACGCCCGCCACGATGTTGCCCCATTGGTCGCTGCCGCCGATTTGCAGGGTGCAGCCGTAGGTTTGGTTGAGATGCACGAAGTCGTACGCCTGCATGAGCATATAACCCATTTCTAAGAAGGTAAGCCCGCCCTCCTTAATTCTGTTGGCGTAGGCGTCGGCGGCAAGCATTTTGTTCACGTTGAAATGAATGCCTACCTCGCGCATAAAGTCGATATAATTCTTCTTGCTCATCCAGTCGGCGTTATCCACGATAATCGCGGGGTTGTCCCCGTCGAGCCTCACAAAGCGCGCGGCTAGCCTCTTTATTTCGTCTACATTATGCTTAATGTCTTTTTTGGAGAGCATTCTCCGCATGTCGCTTTTGCCGCTCGGGTCGCCTATTTGCGCCGTCGCGCCGCCTATCAAAAGGATGCCGCGGTGACCGCCGTCCTGCAAATAACGGAACATCATCAACGCGAAAAAATGCCCGATATGCAGGCTGTCCGCCGTCGGGTCTATCCCCAAATAGAACGAAATACTTTGTTCGTCGAGAAGCTGCCTGATACGCTCCTCGTTAGTCGCCTGATAAACGTACCCTCTTTCTTTGATGGTATTGAACAAATCCTTCATGTAAGCTATGCCCCTCTCTTTTTAAGAACCAAAATCATTATTATACCGCCGACCGCTATGACTCCCGCGCCCACCAAAAGTCCGACCCACCAAAGGTCGTCGCTTTCGCGGAGCGTGGTTATCGTAACCGATTTGCCGGAGGCTCCCGGAAGGTGGTTTGCGTCCGCCTGCAGCCTTTGAACGAAGGTATACGCCGTACCCGGTTTAAGGTCTAAAAACTGCGGCGAGCTTTGCCATTCGCCGCCGTTAACGGAATATTCCAAAATACCGTCAACGGCAAGCTCGATACTTGTCGTCGTAACCTTGACGAGCTTGGGACGGTTAGGCGCGTCCTGCGGGGCTTTTTCTACGGTAACGGTTATCTTTCTGATTACGGATTCGATGTTAGAGTCGATATTATATACCGCGCTGTGTT
>JAITNT010000035.1 GCA_031290295.1 Clostridiales bacterium | reverse complement strand
CCGACCGCAACCGCGGCGAAGAAGTAAATATATGGGCGGCGAAAGCGGCGAGTAAAGGAATAGGACAGAGGACAAGTGAATGATTGGTAAGCGGCGATAAAAGGGGAAAAGATGATAATATTAAACCGGATTGTCACGGCGCTGAAGCGCCTCGCTAAGGGCAATAGCGGGCTAGTGTTGTTTGTATGGGGCGTTGAAAGCGGCGAAGAGATTCTTCGACAAGCTCAGAATGACATGGATTGTTTATTTTCATTGCGTACGGGTAATTACTTGTATACGGTTGAAAGTTACTCCAGTGGCAAAAGAGTTGCGTAACAAGTCTATTGACCAAACGCCAAATAATAACACCTGCGAGCGACCGCCCTCGGGCGTCCGCAGGGTAAGCGGCGAAGAGATTCACTCTATCCATGTCATTGCGAACGAGGCGAAGCCGAAGTGTGGCAATCCAGTTTTAATTTACCTCTTCCTACCCTCTTCCTCTCTTACTCTCTTTGCGGCTCTTGTCCCCCCCCGTAATCAATTAATCAATAGAGTTCTTATCAAAAATGTCTTGCGTTTAGTTTAGTAACGGCTCTGATAAATACCCGCATTAATCACTTGCATAAATATACATAATCATGTATAATACTCAAGAAGACATTAAGGAGATTTTATCATGGCTAAAGAGAAGGTATTACTTGCCTATTCGGGCGGACTGGACACTTCGATTATAATCCCGTGGCTCAAGGAGAATTACGACTACGAGGTTATCGCAATGGCGGGCGACGTCGGGCAGGGCGCGGAGCTTGACGGGCTCGAGGCCAAGGCGTTAAAAACCGGCGCGTCCAAGCTCTACATCGAGGACTTGCGCGAGGAATTTATCACGGATTTTATCTACCCAACACTAAAAGCGGGGGCGGTATACGAGGGCAAATACCTGCTCGGCACGTCGTTTGCCCGTCCTATAATCGCCAAGCGCATGGTCGAGCTTGCGCTCAAGGAGGGTTGCACGGCTATTGCCCACGGCGCTACCGGCAAGGGTAACGACCAGGTAAGATTCGAGCTTACCGTAAAGGCGCTCGCGCCCGAGCTGAAAATTATCGCCCCGTGGCGCATTTGGGATATCAAATCCCGCGAGGAAGAAATAGAGTACGCCGAGAAACGCGGCATTCCTATCCCCGTCACAAAGTCGCATAATTACAGCATGGACAGAAATATTTGGCATCTTTCCCATGAGGGCAGCGATTTGGAGAACCCCGCTAACGAGCCTAAGGAAAGTATGCTGCTTATATGTAAGCCTATAGACAAAACCCCCGACAAGGCGGAATACGTCGAAATAGAATTTCAAAAGGGTATCCCCGTTAAGGTCAACGGCAAGGCGTACGCGCCGATTGAATTACTTACGCTGCTTAACGAAATCGCCGCCCGTCACGGCGTAGGCGTTACCGATATGGTGGAGAACCGCCTTGTCGGCATGAAGTCGCGCGGCGTGTACGAAACGCCCGGCGGCACGTTGCTTTATGCGGCGCACGGCAACCTGGAGGAGCTTGTGCTTGACCGCGCGACGCACCACTACAAGCAGCAGGTTGCGATTCGCTTTGCCGAGCTTGTCTACGACGGTTGTTGGTTCACACCCTTGCGCGAGGCGCTTTCGACTTTTGTCGATTCCACGCAAAGCGTAGTTACGGGTACGGTTAAACTGAAGCTTCACAAGGGCAGAGTTTCGGGCGCGGGCGCACAATCCCCCTACTCGCTTTATGACACCGCAATCGCCACGTTTGAAAAAGACGAGGTATATAACCAAAAGGACGCCGAAGGGTTTATCAATCTGTTCGGGCTCCCTCTCAAGGTTCGCGCGCAAGTGTCGGCGCGTAACGGCAAGAAAAAATAAGAACCGTATTCATGAATACGGGTTCTAAGGAATTATTATGGAAGTAAAGTTAACGCAAGGCATATTTGATAAGGAGCAAAACATTGAGGCTAAGGCTTTTATATCCTCGCTGTCCTTTGACAACCGTCTTTACCCTTACGATATCCGCGGCAGTATCGCCCATTGCGCTATGCTCGGAGAATGCGGCATCATTTCGCCCGCGGATTCGCAAAAAATTATTACCTCGCTTAACGGCATTTTGGAGGATATAACCCTCGGCAAGCTTGTAATAAAGGATGCCGATGATATCCATATGTTCGTAGAGGGCGTACTGACGGCAAGACTGGGCGAAGCGGGCAAGCGCGTCCATACGGCGCGCAGCCGCAACGACCAAATCGCGCTCGACATAAGAATGTACTGCAAGGAAGCGATAACTACGCTGCGCCCGAGCCTTGCCGCTTTGATTAAGACACTCGCCGCTATAGCGCTCGAGCATGTCAACACCGTCATGGCGGCGTACACGCACATGCAAAAAGCCCAGCCCGTAACGCTCGGTCACTATTTATCGGCATATGTGCAAATGTTTTTACGCGATATCGAAAGGCTTAACGACTGCTATAAACGCACCGACGTTATGCCGTTAGGCTCGTGCGCGCTTGCGTCCACCTCTTACCCTATCGACAGAGAACGCGTAGCGGAATTACTCGGCTTTTCAAGCGTTACCCAAAACTCAATCGACGCGGTTTCGGACAGGGATTTTCAAATAGAATTAGTCTCCGCCTGTACTCAAATTATGTTGCACTTATCGCGAATGTCGGAAGAACTGATATATTGGTCGACGAGCGAATTCGGCTATGCGGAAATATCCGAGGGTTATTCCAGCACCTCCAGTATTATGCCGCAGAAAAAAAATCCCGACGTCGCCGAGCTGATACGCGGCAAAACCGGTCGCGTAGCCGGCAGCCTTACGGCGCTTATTATGCTTATGAAAGGACTGCCGCTTGCCTACAATTCCGACATGCAGGAGGACAAGCACGCTTTATTCGACTGTGTCGATACGACGGAAAGCTGTCTTAAGCTCATGAACGGTATGCTGTCGGAGGTTAAATTTAACGTTCCCGCGCTCACTAAGGGCGCAAAGCAGGGCTTCACACAAGCGACCGACGCCGCGGACTATCTTGTCAAAAAGGGTCTGCCTTTCCGCACCGCCCACGAAATAATCGGCAAAATGGTGCGCTATATGATTAAGAACAAAAAAACCTTTGAAACCCTGTCCCTGAATGAATACCGGGATTTCAGTCCGCTTTTTGACGCGGACGTGCAGGAAGCTCTGTCACTAAAACAAATAATCGCCTCCCGCGTCTCGGTAGGCGCTCCCGCTCCGTCGGCAGTAAAACGCGAGTTAAAGGCCGCCCTAAAGCGTCTTGATAAGCTGTCGTTATGATTGCACGCCGCCCGGATGGGAATCGGCGCTGCGACACGGGTTTCCGTTGTTCTTTGATTAACGGGGTCGCTCCGCAAAATTGTGATTTTTCTGCGCTCCGCCTTAATTGCATTGTGTACTAAAGAAAACAACTCTACTTACTCTTTTCTCTTTTCTTCCATATGTCTATTATATCATATAATTGCAGGTTCAAGGTTGTCCATAATAAAAACCGAACAAAAGTCGTATTTTCTACTGACTTTTTGTTCGGTCTTAATGGCGCACCCGTAGGGGCTCGAACCCCAAACCTCTCGGTCCGTAGCCGAGTGCTCTATCCAAGTGAGCTACGGGTGCTTATTCAGTTTTATGCGTTTTATACAACGGAGCATTGATTCCGCAACGTCACGTTCCATGCAACCGACTAACGATCCATACTATTCACATTCTGCAATAAAAATAATAAACTGCTAAAGGCTGTCGCATAAGCAATCAACTTAGTAAATTATATAGAATCCGCAGACGGTTGTCAAGCGTAATAATCATTTTTTTCGCAGAAACGGCGTATTACAGGGCAGGGAAGCAAGGGCGGAATATTTTCATTTCGGTAGGGAAAGCTAAATTAAAACGTAACAAAAGGAAAAGGATACTATTATGGGACAAATTAAATGTACAACCTGCGGCGATACTATCGACACGCGCGAAATTCTGACTTGCTCCTCCTGCGGCTCTATGATGTGCGGCAAGTGCACCGCATCAAGCGGCGGACTGTGTTCAAACTGCTACTCGGCTATGCGGTATAATAATTAGCTTATATACCGCCCGGACGCGAATAAGCCGACCAAGCGTGAATCGGCGCTGCGACAAGCCGCCCTCTACGGGCGGCTGTCTTGCTTAATCCGATTCAGTCGGACTTTTGCCGCCCAGACGCGAATGCGCGCTCGCTGCGCCTGCGGCTTCGTCTCGCTTCTTCGCATTCGGGCGGACTTCAACGGCATAGTCTTATCCGGGTTATTACTGCGTGCTCGTTTAGTACGGGTAAAAGCCGCTCGCGCGCTTCGCGTGGCGCTCGCTTGCGGTACGGGTTCTCCTTGTTCTTCCGTACTCAATACAATTCAAAACCCTATCCATGCCCGTGCCACCCGTACCGAATATGAATAAACCCTATCAATGTCA
>JAITNT010000261.1 GCA_031290295.1 Clostridiales bacterium | reverse complement strand
CGCCCCCTAAACACAACAAAACGTTCGTTCGTCAACCACCGTACCCGCATTATATCATACCCGAACATGCGTTTGCAAGCGTTTTTGACAGAAATCGTAAAATATTTTTTGCCAAATTTTACCAATTGTTTACTTGTCCTCTCAAGGCAGTCCTAAGGCCTAACCGCAAAACGCCATTCAAAAAATATAAAAAAATTTTCAAAATTTCTCTAAAAAACGCTTGACAAGTATAATTAAAAGTATTATACTGAATATAAATTTAGAAAGGTTCTAGATTTATAAGGAGTTTAGTTAGTTGTCGGTTTCAAACGCAAGGATAATAGAGAGTCTGGAAAGGGCGGGAGTCCGTCCGTCGGGCGCGAGAGTGCACGTTCTCAAATACTTAGAGAGCAATCGCAATCACCCTACCGCGGACACGCTTTTTAGGGGCTTAAAGGACGTATTGCCCACCTTGTCGCGCGCATCGGTCTACAATACGGTGACCGCGCTGGAGAGCGCGGGACTCATACGGCGGCTGAATATCGACGGCGGAGAGGCCAGATACGACGCGCATATGCCCGACCACGGTCATTTCCGTTGCGAGGCTTGCGGCGCGGTACGCGACTTCGATACCGATCTGGGCGCGCTCGACTTAAGCGCGCTCGACGGTTACACCGTCGGCAAACGGGATTTATTCGTTTTTGGGAAGTGTCCCGACTGTCAAAAAAAGTAATCTGCAATTATCCCCGAAGGATAGTTGAAAGATAAAGAAAATTATTAAAGTCTTGGAGGACAAAAAATCATGAAGAAGTATGTATGCGAAGTATGCGGTTACATTCACGAGGGCGACGAAGCCCCCGACAGATGCCCGCTGTGCAAGGCGCCTAAGGCGAAGTTCAGCGAGGTCAAAGAAGCCGCCGCAGCAACCGCCGTAACGCCTGCCGCAACCGCCGCGCCGTCGGGCTATGCGGACGAGCACAAAATAGGCGTCGCTAAGGGTCTTGACCCCGAGGTAATCGAGGGCTTGAGAATGAACTTTAACGGCGAGTGCACCGAGGTAGGTATGTATCTGGCTATGAGCCGTCAGGCGGACCGCGAGGGCTTTCCCGAGGTCGCCGAAGCGTACAAGAGAATAGCTTTTGAGGAAGCGGAGCACGCGGCGAAATTCGCCGAGCTTCTCGGAGAGGTGGTATACGCCGACACAAAGAAGAATTTGCAATTAAGAGTAGACGCGGAGCAGGGCGCTACGGCGGGCAAGAAGGCGCTTGCCGTCAAGGCGAAGCAGCTCGGGTATGACGCGATTCACGACACCGTACACGAGATGTGCAAGGACGAAGCCCGCCACGGCTGCGCTTTTAACGGTCTGCTGAACAGATATTTCCAATAGCGTTCGCGGCAACTCTGATAAGAGTAGTTCTCAAACGAATATAAAATAAAAGAGTCGTTCCGATAAGTGAAATATCTTGCGGGGCGACTTTTTTATTGAATTTTTTAACTAAGTTAAATAATTCAAAAGCGTCTTTTTATGTATAGAATTCATTCCAATCTCGGGTCGGTTCCGTCGCCCTCGGACTCGCCGCGCAGCCGCCTAAACAGCATATAATACCCGATTTGCCCGGTAGCCGAAAAGGCTCCCCATAAATCGTTTTCAAACCCGTTAATCATACCGTGTTCCCCCTATATTTTTATGAGAATATTATGCGCGTTTTAACATGAAATATGCAAAAAAAGTAAAGCCGTTCACCCGCCCGCAATAATTTGACGTTTTGACCGAGCCGTGTTATAATCAAACCATGCAGGACGGAATAATTTTGAACGCAATAGTGCTTAAAAGCACGGATTTCGGAGAGGCTGACAAGCTTTTGCAGCTTTATACCGCCGAGGAAGGGCGCATCGGCGCGTTCATCAGGGGCGTTCGTAAGGACAAGGCTAAGCTGAAATTTGCAGGACAGCCGTTCTGCTTAGGCGAATACATAATTTCGCGCCGCGGCGCGAACGGCGTCGTTACCAATTGTACGCTTACGGACAGTTTTTTTGACCTCACCATGGACATGTCCCGATATTACGCGGCGTGCACCGTTTCGGAAACGTTTTTGTACTGTACCGAGGAGGGCTTTTCCGATCCGCGGCTATTTGTATTACTGCTAAAAGCCTTTAAGGAGCTTTGCTATTCGGGCGCGGATACGGAAACGGTCCTGTGTAAATTTTTTATGGATTTTCTGCGCCTTAGCGGTTACAAGCTGTCGTTCGACCGCTGCGCCGTTTGCGGTGTCGAGCCGTACGGCAAAATCATCGCCGATTTCCGTCACGGCGGAGTAATGTGCGCGTCCTGCGCCTCGGGCGGGCATGCGCTGTCCGTCCAAATATACAACAACCTCCGCTTCATCAACAATACGGATTTCGAGCAGCTCTCAACCCTGCGCCTAACGGGCGAATCTCTCAAAGAAACCCTGCGCCTGCTCTACGCCGCCCAAAAAGACAACCTCGGCGTGAACCTGAAGACAATAACTAATCTGCTGTAACGGCGTCCGTACGCGAATACGTAAGGTATCGGCGGGTTATCTTAAAAACTTCCTCTGTAATTTAGTTGTAAAAACAGCCGAAGTTTGCTAAAATTATATGGTTAGAATTTTATTCGGAGGAGAAAGACACTATGGCACAAAAGTATGTTTACGACTTTAAGGAGGGCAGCGGCAAAATGCGCGATTTGCTCGGCGGCAAGGGGTGTAACCTCGCGGAGATGTCCAATCTCGGTTTGCCGGTACCGCCGGGCTTCACCGTTACTACGGAGGCGTGTATTAAGTACTACGACGACGGAAAGAACATTTCCCAGGAAATCGAGGCGGAGATTTTTAAGCATCTTGCCGCGCTTGAGAAAACCGAGGGAAAGAAGTTCGGCGACGTGGCTAATCCGCTGTTGGTATCGGTAAGAAGCGGCGCGCGCGCGTCCATGCCGGGCATGATGGATACGATACTTAATCTCGGGCTTAACGACAAGACGGTAGAGGGACTCGCCGCGCTCACGGGTAATCCGCGTTTTGCTTACGATTCGTACAGGCGCTTTATACAGATGTTCTCGGACGTCGTTATGGAGCAGGAAAAATCGAAGTACGAAAAAATCATTACCGGTTTGAAAGAGAAAAAAGGCGTCAAGCTCGATACCGAGCTGACTGCCGCCGACCTGAAGGAGCTTGCGGCGGAATTTAAGAAATTATACAAGGACGGCGTTAAATCGGACTTCCCGCAGGACCCCAAGATTCAGCTTATGGAAGCCGTTAAGGCCGTTTTCCGTTCGTGGGATAATCCCAGAGCGGTCGTTTACCGCAGAATGAACGATATACCCGGCTCGTGGGGCACGGCGGTTAACGTTCAGGCGATGGTATTCGGCAATATGGGCGAGGACAGCGGCACGGGCGTGGCGTTCACGCGCGACCCCTCGACCGGTGAGAACAAGCTTTACGGCGAGTA
>JAITNT010000218.1 GCA_031290295.1 Clostridiales bacterium | reverse complement strand
AAAAGGTCGGCGTCGTCCCTAAGAATTCCGGAGGCGGAGGCGTGCTTGCGGGCAAGAAATTTGTGCTTACCGGCTCGCTGCCTACGCTGAAGCGTTCGGAAGCCGTCCGCATGATAGAGGAGCGCGGCGGCGCTGTAGGTTCGGGTGTAACAAAGGACACCGATTTTGTGCTTGCCGGAGAGGCGGCGGGCGACAAGCTTAACAAAGCCGAGGCGCTCGGCATTAAGATTATAACCGAGGAAGAATTTACCGCGCTTATCTCGCTGCGCGAAGAATAGGGCGGCTATATGGGACTGTACTACCGAAGAAAAATTTACGATACCGACGGTACGGACGCGGCGTTTGTCCGCGCCGTCTCAAAGAACGTTATTTATCATCAAAAACGTTGCCCCGAATATGCGGCGCTATTAGGCAGGCAAGGTTTTTGCGCGAGTGAGCTGAAAAATATTGACGATTTATATAAGCTTCCGCCTATTCCCACGCTGTTTCTAAAGAACCGGACGCTTTATTCCGTTCCCGAAAAACGCCTGTTGCTTCGTTCCGCTACCTCGGGCACGGGCGGCAAGGCAAGCCATGTCGGGTTGGACTTACCTACGGTATTGCGCGGAGCGGGTATGGTGTTGGGCGGCTTTATGGCGCACAGGCTTATCAGTTTGCGCCGTACCGGATATATCGTGCTCGGGTACGAGCCTGCGCCGCGCAACAATATGGGCGCCGTAAAAAGCGCGTACGCGGCTACGCTTGCCGCGCCCGCTTACCGCCGCGTTTACGCGCTGCGCGACGCGGGAACTTCCTACGAGCTTAATATGGCGGGGTTAAAGTCCGCGCTGATTCGGTACGCTAAGGTCGGCGTACCCGTACGCTTTATAGGCTTTCCCGCATATTTTTTGTTTTTGCTCAAAGAGCTAGAGGCCGACGGGCTGCGCTTCCGCCTGCACCCGAAATCGCGGATTTTACTGGGCGGCGGCTGGAAACAGTTTTTTTCCGAGCAGGTGGATAAGCAAAGCTTGTACGCGCTCTCGGAGAAGCTTATCGGTCTCGGCGGCGGGCGTTTTAAGGAGTTTTTCGGAGTAGTGGAGCATCCCGTAATATATTTGGATTGCCCTAACCACCATTTTCACGTCCCCGCATACGCCCGTATAATAATTCGGGACACGGATATGCGACCCGTCGCGCTCGGCGTGCCCGGTATTTTGAACCTGATTACGCCTATAATGACAGCCATGCCGCATGTAAGCATTTTGACCGACGATTTGGCGGTACTGCGCCCCGGCTCGGAATGCGGCTGCGGTATCAAGTCTCCGTATTTTGAGATTCTCGGGCGCGCCGGGGTCGCCGATATTAAAACCTGCGCGGCTGGGGCGGCGGAGCTTTTGAGCGTCACGGAGGCGAAGAAATGAACTTAGTCGGCGGAAAAATCTTAGCAGCGGAGCAGTGCGGAGAAATATTAGAGGGCTTATCGGCGGGGATTCTGTCCGCGCTCTTTAAGGGCGCGCCCGATTCCGAAACGGTGATACGCGCCTGCGATACGCTCGTTAGGGATTTAGATACCGCCGC
The DNA here is from genome assembly GCA_031290295.1 of Clostridiales bacterium. GTDB lineage: Bacteria > Bacillota > Clostridia > Christensenellales > DUVY01 > JAITNT01. The sequence continues at coordinate 5,204 of JAITNT010000218.1, read as the reverse complement.
TTGCGCCGAGTTGTTGGCGGGCATAGGTATCGACGGCGCGCTTGCAAAAAGCTATATTTCCGAATTGCGCCGTATGTTTTCCGCCGAAAGCCTGCGGTTCAGGCTTAGGACGGAGCTTGGCGAAAGCTTAGGCGCAGTGACGGTGCGCACGCCGTTATTCCGTGATTTTGCCGTTGAGGAGTCAACAAGACCGCTCGGCGTAATTTTGCATATCGCCGCGGGAAACGCCGACGGCTTGCCGGCGTTCAGCGTGCTCGAGGGGCTTTTGACGGGAAACGTCAACATTTTGAAGCTGCCTGCCGCCGATGGCGGGCTTTCGGTACGGTTGCTTGCCGAGCTTGTGCGTATCGAACCCGCGCTTGCCGATTTTATTTATGTCTTTGATTATTCCTCCCGCGACGTCGAACAGCTTCGCAAGCTTATCGCCGTTGCGGATGCCGTTTCGGTTTGGGGCGGCGACGCGGCGGTTACGGCGTTGCGCGGGCTTGTTCCCCCTAACGTCAAGCTGATTGAATGGGGGCACAAAATAAGCTTCGCCTATGCGTCCGGAGAAATAACCGAGGAGGCTTTATGCGGGCTTGCCGAGCATATCGTCGGCACGGGGCAGCTCTTATGCAGCTCCTGTCAGGGCGTTTGGCTCGATACGGCGGATACGGAGGAGATTAACGCGTTTTGCGAGCGGTTTCTGCCGATACTGGAAGCCGCGCAGGCAAAAAGCCCGCGTGACTTCGGGGAAAGCGTCCGCTATAGGACGGCTTTGGAGGTGTACAACGCGGAGTTAGAAGCCTTTTATACCGACAGTCGGGTTTTTAAGGGTAAGCAATGCAGTCTGATTGCCCGAAAGGATTCCGTTCCCGAGGTCGCGATAGGCTTCGGAAATTTATGGGTAAAACGTCTGCCGCGCGCCGAAATTCTTTCCGTGCTCCGCCCTTGCAAAAACATGCTGCAAACGGTCGGACTGCTTTGCGGCGATTCGAAACGCGCCGCGCTTGCGGACAGTTTTTTCCGCGCGGGCGCGGTGCGCGTTTGCAAGGCAAGCAGAATGTCCGAGGTTTACTGCGGTCAGCCCCACGACGGAGAGTTTTCACTGCGCCGATTTGTAAAAATCGTACACAGCGATGCGGATTGATTATTGCGCCGCTAATGTTGGTGGGTGGGGGAGAGGGTGAGGATTGTCTTAGCAAGGGGTGAAGAAAGTGAAAGTGGGCAAGAGAATTGTATGAGGCGTTGAAAGCGGTGAAGAGATGTTTCGACTACGCTCAACATGACAATGATGACGTTTGAATTTGTATTCTGGACGGGTGGCGCGGACATGGATATGGTTATACCGTACGGAAGTAAGTGGGTAGTTTTCAACCGTACGCAACGCAATTAAGACGGAGCGCAACAAAACCACATATTTTTGCGGAGCGGACTCTATAAAATTCAAATATTAAATTACCCTTTAATTCCGTTGACAACTGGCGGCGGATTTGATATTATATACAAGAAGTAGAAGTTATCCTTCTCACCGGTCGGATTCGTTCCTGACCGCGTTACAGCGTTTTTAGCCGACGGCGGTTGAATTCACGTAATTTTCGGATAGCTTGCGCTGTCCGTTTTTTATATACGGATAAAATTAATCGTGTGAGAATTGCAACAAAAATTAATCGGGAGGTAACTAACTATAAAAGAGCTTGACATTAACGACAGAATTCGGGACAGAGAGATTCGCGTCATCGACGAGAACGGCGACCAGCTAGGCATTATGACGTCGTTTAACGCGATGCAGATTGCCGAAAGCAAAAGCCTCGACCTCGTCAAAATTTCCCCCTCGGCCATTCCGCCGGTGTGCAAAATTATGGACTACGGCAAGTACAAGTTTGATACTGCCAAAATGGAAAAGGACGCGCGCAAAATTCAAAAGACCTCCGAGCTAAAGGAAATGTGGCTGTCTATGACGATAGAGGCGCACGACATGGAGACTAAGGCGAAGCAAACCGCCAAATTCCTCACCTTGGGCGACAAGGTAAAGGTTTCTATCCGTATGCGCGGTCGGCAACAGGCGCACTCCGCAAGAGGGATAGAGGTCATGAACAGGTTTTATGAGCTGCTCGCCGCAGTCTGCGTTAAGGACGACAAGGGCGTAATAACGGAGGGCAGAAATATTATCATGATATTGACGCCGAGCAAGAAGTAACCAAATACGATATTAACCGTTTTTTCGGGAAGTATATGCTAAAAGAGATTAAAATTAGGAGAAATAACTATGCCAAAAATGAGAAGCCACAGCGGCGCGAAGAAGCGTTTTCACGCGACCGGCTCGGGCAAAATCAAACGCGCTAAGCAAGGAAAGAATCATATTCTGACCAAAAAAGACCGTAAGACTAAGCGTAATCTTAGACACGGCGGCTTTGTCGATAAGTCCCAAGAAAAAACGATTAAAACCATGATAGGGCAATAAGGGGAGGAAAAAGCAATGAGAATTAAGAGATCGGTAAACGCGTTGAAAAAGCGCAGAAAAATAATGAGATTGTCCAAGGGTTACTTCGGCTCTAAGTCCAAGCTTTACCGCGTGGCGCGCGAAGCGGTCATGAAGTCCCTGATGTACGCGTACATCGGGCGCAGACTGCGTAAGCGCGATTTCCGCAAGCTTTGGATTGCGCGTATTAACGCCGCCGCGAGAATTAACGGGTTGTCGTATTCAAAGTTCATGTTCGGACTAAAAACCGCCGGTATTACGCTTAACCGTAAAATGCTCGCCGACATCGCCGTCAAGGACGACGCCGCTTTCAGAGAGCTTACCGAAACGGCAAAGAAAGCCATAGTGAGATAGGCTAAGGATCGCTTCGATACTTTAGGCAAACGGCGTTTTTTACCGCTTGTGTACGAGAGAATACACGGACGGTAAAAAGCGTCGTTTGGTATATGAAGGACGGGGGACGTCACGGGATATGATAACATCGACCGCTAACGAAAAAATCAAAGCCGCCGCAAGCCTTAAAGAAAAGAAATTCCGGGATTTAACGGGACTGTATCTTATCGAGGGCGAGCGGCTTGTCCGTCAAGCGTTGCAATCGGGTATACCGCTCAAAGAGATATACGTTACGGACGCGGTTGCGAATGCGGATTTTTTAGGGGCGGAGCTTGTAACGCAAGCCGTGCTTAATAAGCTTGCCGACACCGTAACCCCGCAGGGCGTAGTCGCCGTTGCGGCGCGGCCGTCAAGCGAATTTGTTTTACCGGAGGGAAACGGTATTATTCTCGACGGCGTATCCGCGCCCGATAATGTCGGCGCGGTAATCCGCACCGCCGCCGCGCTAGGGTACGGCGACGTTTATTTGCGCGGTTGCGCGGACGCGTACGCTCCTAAAGCCGTGCGCGCGAGTATGGGCGGAATTTTTTATGCGAGGACGCGCGAGGTAACGTATGAACAGCTCTGCGATATCAAAAAAAGCGGCGTTGAAATAATCGGCGCGGACATGGCGGGCGAGCCGTTGCGGTGCCGCGGTCCGTCCGAAAAATTCGCCGTCGTTATAGGCGGCGAGGCGTTCGGGATATCGGAGGATGTGCGCGGGCTTTGCTCCGGCTTCGTTTCGATTCCTATAGCGCAAATCGAGTCGTTAAATGCGGCGGTTTCCGCCGGAATAATAATGTACGCCCTAAAAAATTCAAACGATTAGGAGGACTTATGTCAGGACACAGCAAATGGGCAAATATTAAGCATAGAAAAGCCAAAGGCGATGCGGCTAAGGCTAAGATTTTTACCAAAATCGGCAGGGAAATCGCCGTCGCGGTTAAAACGGGCGGCGCGGATCCGTCGTCTAACGCCCGTCTTTGGGATATACTTGCAAAGGCGCGCGAGAATAATATTCCTAACGATAATATTACGCGCAGTATCAAGAAAGCGAGCGGTGAGCTGGGCAATATTAATTATGAAGAATCCGTTTACGAGGGCTACGGGCCTAACGGCGTCGCCGTTATAGTGCAGTGCCTTACCGATAATAAGAACAGGACGGCGGGCGATATCCGCCATATTTTCGATAAAAGCGGCGGTTCTATGGGTACTACGGGTTGCGTTTCCTTTATGTTCGAGGCAAAGGGTATCGTTTTGGTGGATAAAAAACCCGGTCTTGACGACGATGAAATGATGATGACCGCAATCGATTTGGGCGCGGACGACTTCAACGCGGACGGCGGTCAGTACGAAATTCTATGCCCGCCCGCAAGCATTTCGGCAATCCGAAAGGGCTTCGAGGATTTGGGCATGGTAGTCGTGTCCGCGGACAGCAGCAAAATCCCCTTAAATACCGTTAAGCTCGGCGACGAGGACGCAGAAAAGGTAGAACGTATGCTCGAACGCTTCGACGACAACGACGACGTTCAGGATGTGTTTCATAACGCCGAGCTTCCGGAGGAGGAGGAAGATGAATAGCATCGATAAGGTTTGCGCCGCCGCCAAGACCGCGTCGGTCGGGCTTGCCGCCGCGAGCGGAGCGGAGCGCAACAAAATGCTTGAGGTTATCGCCTCGGCATTGAAAAAAAACGAAGCGGTTATCCTGCAAGCTAACGCGGGCGATCTCGATAATTATACTAACGGTAACCCGTCCTACCGCGACCGCATGACCTTAACCCCCGAGCGTATCGCCGTCATAGCGGACGGCGTTAACGCGCTTATCGCGCTGCCTGACCCGCTCGGTACCGTACTGGACGAGTGGACGGCCGCAAAGGGCTTCCGCGTCAAAAAAATCAGTGTGCCGCTCGGGGTCGTCGGAATTATATACGAGTCGCGTCCGAATATAACAGTCGATACTGCGGCGCTGTGCCTGAAAAGCGGCAACGCGGTCGTGCTTCGCGGCAGTAAGGACTCGATAGAGAGCAACAAGGCGCTTGTCGCGGTTATGCGCGGCGGTTTGTCGGCGGCGGGCTTCGATCCCGAGGTCATTCAGCTTGTAGTTGACGTTACGCGAGAGGGAGCGGAGCATTTTATGCGCTGCGCAAAATTTGTGGACGTGCTTATTCCGAGAGGAAGCGCGGGGCTTATACGCACCGTCATGGAAAAAGCTACGATTCCGGTTATCGAATCCGGCACGGGCAATTGTCATATCTACGTTGAGCGAAGCGCCGACCCCGATATGGCGTTGAAAATTGCCCTTACGGCAAAAATCAGCCGCCCGTCTGTATGCAACGCCGCGGAGTCCTTGCTGATCGACGACGCGGTCGCC
>JAITNT010000213.1 GCA_031290295.1 Clostridiales bacterium | reverse complement strand
TCGCGGACGGCTATAACACCCTTTGCGTGCACAGCGGTAAAACGCCGCCGGAAGCGGAGCTTTGCGCAGGCTTATCGTTAATATGCGCCTCTCTGATTGCGGAGGCGGATAGGCGCGGGCTTACGGTTACGGGTATAGGCATAGGCTGTCCCGGAATAATCGACGCCGCCGGACGGGTGCTTTACGGTAACAATATAAAGCTCAAAGAATTTCCGCTTAGAGAAAATATCGCCGGAAGCTTTCCCGCGCTGCCCGTTTCGGTAATTAACGACGCTTCCGCCGCCGCGCTTGCCGAATATCGCCTAGGCGCGGGCAAGGGCGCGGAATCTATGGTGATGCTTACCCTCGGCACGGGCTTGGGCTGCGCCGTGATAATAGACGGCAAGCTCTTGAGCGGGCGCAACGGTTGCGCGGCGGGCGGTCACATTGTGATTAATACGGCGGGCGCGGAATGCAGCTGCGGCAATTTCGGCTGTCTTGAGAGCTATGCCTCGGCGACGGCGTTGACAGCCTCGGCTGAAACGCTCGTCAAGCGTTATCCCGACGGCCTTTTGCGCGGCAAGCGCATAGACGGCGAGGCGGTATTCGCCGCGGCGGCGGCAAACGACGCGGCGGCGCGCGAGGCGGTCGGAATATTTATCGCCAACCTCGGCGCGGGTATCGTCTCCGTGATGAATTTGCTCCGTCCCGACATAATCGTGCTCGGCGGCGGAATATCCGAAGCGGGCGGCGCGTTCCTCGCGCCCTTGCGCGAATATGTGAGCGCGCGGATTTTTGCGGACGAAAAATACGCGCCCTTCGAGCTGGTAACGGCGCGGCTGAGGATTTCCGCCGGAATAATAGGCGCGGCTATAAGCCTCGAGAACGGATACAAGTTAAAATCCGGGCGTCCGGACGCGCCCGCGGCGGTGAAAAAATTTATAAAAAAAATTTGATTTATTTTGCAAAAGGGTATTGACAAGCGTTCAAATGTGTGCTACACTACTAATAGAAGCCTAGAGAACCGGTTTGCTAAGGGATTCGCCGGTGAGCTTTAGCGAAGAAACAAATTTTTTTGCGGAAGGGGGAAAACGAATGGCTAATATTAACGACGTCGCGCAGCTTGCGAACGTTTCTAAGTCTACAATTTCCTATGTGTTTTCTAACAAAAAATATGTGAGTCCCACGATCAGGCAGAAGGTACTCGACGCTTGCGACGAGCTGAACTATCACCCTAATTTTTTTGCGTCCAACGTTTTGTCGAATAATTCCAAAATAATCGGTTTGTTTTTGGAGCCTAATAATAATAACTTCTACCCGTTTTACAGCGAGTTGATACAAGCCTGCATAACCGAGCTTAATAAGCACGGCATGCTGCTCATTACATATTTCAGCGTTCATCAGGACGAGCTTACTAATCTTTTGCATTCGGGAAGAGCGCCGATTATGGGCGCGATAATCCTTACGCCGCATATAATCGACGAGCGTATCGATATGTTCGAGACGGATAATTTGCCCTTTGTGCTGATAGGCCGTCCGCAACGTGATAAACGCAACCTTTATAACGTCGACGTGGACAACGCGGCGCTTACAAAAAAGATATTTCAATACGTATACGCATGCGGACACCGCGACATACTATTTATTAACGCCCTGCCCGAGCTTACTATCGCGCAGGACCGCGAAAAAACGCTGTCGGGCTTTTTGGATACGCACCGCGACGTGTGCGTTAAGATCAGACACGTCGCCGACGAGCCCGGCGAAGCGTATATTGCCCTGCGCGACGGACTCGACAGGGAAACCTGCGTTATAACCGCCTCCGATCTTATGGCGGCGGACGTTTACAAGTACTGCGGCGACAACGGTCTGACGGTAGGCAAGGATCTGTCCGTGGCCGCTTTCGGCGGAGGGGCGAACGCGGAGGGACTGGCGCCCAAGCTCACATACGCCAGACAGAATTATTTGGAAATAGGCAGAATCGCCATAGAGCTGATGACGCGCTTACTTGTAAGCGACGACCCTTATGAGGGTAAAACCGTACTCATGGAGAGCGATTTGATAATACGCGACTCGGTAGCCGATATAACCCGCGACTCGGCGTTCGGCGAAGCAAACAACATACCGATTGCAAGCAATTAAGTAACAAAAAACAGTCAAAAAGCAAGCATTTGCCTCCTCCCCCGTAGAACCGGTTCTTCGGGGGGGGGGCATCTTAATAAGGGTTAGAGAACTAGTTCTCTAACCGGCAAAAAGCGACACGGAAAACGAAATACACCGGGGGAGACGGAGAGCGAGGCTATGAAAAAGTACACTGTGCATGTTATCAGCGGAACGCATTGGGACAGGGAATGGCGGCATACGGCGGAGCAGTCGAAGCTGCGGCTGGCCGACCTTATGGATAACATTATCGACGTTTTGGAAAATAAGCCCGATTATAAATTCTTCTGCGTAGACGGCGGGATGATAGTAATCGAGGACTATCTTTCGATACGCCCGGAGAACGAGGCGCGCATCAGGAGGCTTATAGAGGCGGGCAAAATGCACGTCGTCAAATGGTATACCCTGCCCGAAACAAACACCGTCGCGCCCGAGGCGCTGATAAGGAATTTACTGCTCGGCAAAAAAATGAGCGATGCGTTCGGCGGCGGCATGAGGTCGGGATATACGGCGACGTCTTACGGACAGCATTCGCAGATGCCGCAGCTTTATAAGGGCTTCGGAATAGACACGGCGATATTTTACAGGGGCACCAACAAGCACGTGCTTACGCCGTTGTTTACCTGGGAGGGAAGGGACGGCTCCACCCTAGATACGCTGCGTACATTTGACGAGGTGACGAGAACGAATTGGTTCTTCTATGTGCACGGTCCCGCGGTGCTCGGCAAGGGCATGAAGGATTTATCCTATAAATACGACAGGGCGCAGCTGCCCGTACATATGGCGGACATGAAGTCATATGAAAAGGCCTTTGTGCTTCTGAAGGAGTGCGGCGAGTTTATACACGACCCCGCCGTACTGAAAAAGGCGCTTGACAATCTCCTGAATCAGGCGATGCCTTACCGCATAGGCAGGCATATTCTGGCGCTCAATATGGAGGATAACGACGAGCCTTACCGCCTGCTGCCCGAGCTTATCGCCGAGCTTAACAAGCTTAGCCCGGACGCGGAAATCGTTCAGGATACCATGGATTCCTACATGGACGCTATTATAAACGATAAAAGCCGCATAAAGCCTGCGCTCCACAAGGGCGAGTTGAGGTATACCACCGTGGAATACGACAACTTCAACGCGCTGTTAGGAGCTACGCATTCCTCGCGCGTGAAGATAAAGCTTGCCAACGAGGACGTAGAAACGAACCTTATACATTTGGGCGAGCCGCTGGCCGCGTTTGCGTATCTGCTCGGCAAGGAATATCCGAGGGCAAATATCGACAGAGCGTGGCAGCATCTTTTGAAAAATCACGCGCACGACAGCATATGCGGAGCCGCCGTAGATCTCGCGCACGAGGATATGATGTACAACTTCTCGCTTGCCAAGACCGTAGCCGAGGAGGTAACGAACCGCAGTATAATATCGCTTTTTGCCAATATTAATTCGGCGGACGATTTTGAAGCGAACGATAATACTATCACCCTGTTTAATACTCTGCCGTACGCCCGCAAGGAGGTTGTCGCCCTTGTGCTCGATACCCCTAAGAGCGCGGTAAAAAAAGCGGATATCGGCGTAGACGGCGCGGCGACGGGCGACGGGTTCTACGATATAGTGGACGCTTGCGGCAAGCCCGCGCCCTATACCGAGCTTAGCTGCGACGACATAAGCATAGGCGTGGAACGCGAGCTTGATACCAAGGCGATCAAATTCGACGCGAAGCGCCGCAGAGTGCTCGTCGAGGCGGAAATACCCGCGCTCGGGTACAGGACCTACGCCATGCGCTTCCGCGGACCGAGCTTTGCGCTTCACCCCGAGCTTATGGACGACCGCAAGCTGATAGCGCGCGATAACGGAGTATTAGAAAACGAGCATATCAAGGTTACGATAAACTCTAACGGCACATATGATTTGCTCGATAAAAACACCGGGCGCGTTATGGAAAAGCTGGGCTATTTCACCGATTCCGGCGAAACGGGCAGCGCGCATATCAGCGTTCAGCCCAAGCGCAATCCGATATTTACCTCCTTGGGCGCGCAATCGGTAATCACTATGACCGAGAGTAATCTTTTGAGGGGCGAATTTAAGGTAGAGCTGAGCATGAATATTCCGGCGGCGGCGGATATCGATAACGGCGGCCGCCGCAGAGATACGGTGAATATCCCTATTACGTATTATTTGACCTTAGAAAAAGGCTCGAGAATGCTCAAGGTCAATATGAAAATCAAAAATTCCGCCCGCGACCACAAGCTGCGGATTAACTTCCCGTCGGGCGTTTCCAAGGCGGACAAGGTTGCCGTAGAAAGCGCGTGGGCGACGGAAAAACGCAATATAAACCGGAACGACCACAAGGACAACTTTGAAGCGTTTCCGGCTTTTCAGCCGATGCAAAACTTTGTGGACGTCAGCGACGGAGAGGCGGGGCTTGCCGTACTCAATAAGGGGCTTAGAGAATACGAGCTTGACGACGACGCGCAGAGGACGATAAGGATTACGCTTTTGCGCACGCAACGCGCGTACATGACGGCAAATTCGCAAATGCTTATAGAGGAGCTGGATAAATATACGGGACAGCACAGCTTCGGCGAGCTTGAATATAATTTCGCGCTCTATCCGCATAAGGGAGACTGGGACGACGACAGGGTATTGCAGGCGGCGTATGAATTTAAGGTGCCCGTAAAGGCCGTTCAGGGCGTGCCGCACGGGGAGGGCGCGAGGCTTCCCTCGGCGGCGGAGCTTATTACGGTGACCCCCGCCGAAAGGGTCATGATATCGGCGGTTAAGCAAGCCGAGAACGGCGGGGGCATAGCGGTTCGCGTCTGGAATACCACGGACAAGGAGCTGCCGTTCACGCTGTCTACGATACTGCCCGTGACGACCGCCCGGCGCGTCAGACCGGACGAGAGCCCCCTCGAGGAAATAAAGCTAAAAAATAAAGCGTTCTCTTTCAGCTTAGGTCATAACAAAATAGAGACCTTTATTCTCAAATGAGGCGGGAGGATATGCATAGGTTTGCAATACCGGAAATAGGCGGCTTCGGCGCGGATTCGGGCTTGAAAGCGCTCGACGCGTGCGGCGACGGGTATTTTAAGACGGGTAAGGACGGCGTCGTATCGATTACCGCCACGGGCGACGGCAAGGTGGAATTTATCGCGTTCGGGGACCGTACGATCGCTTATGTGCATTCCGCGCTCGGCTATCCCGCTTATTATCCGGTGAAGCCCGTCAGGCTTGAATACCCTGTAAAGGCGGTGCTTATGGATCTCGACGGCACGAGCGTGCGGAGCGAGGAGTTTTGGATATGGATAATCGAGCGGACGACGGCGAGCCTCAGAGGGGAGCCGGGCTTCAGGCTCGGGGAAGCCGATCTGCCGTTCGTGTCCGGGCACAGCGTGTCGGAGCATCTGAAATACTGTATCGATAAATATTGCCCGTCAAGCACGCTCGAGGAAGCGAGAGCCGTATATTTTGAGCATACTCACCGCGAAATGGCGGAAATACTCGCCGGGCGGGGACGCGAGGGCGCGTTTACTCCCGTTAAGGGTGTCAAGGAATTCCTTCTTGCTTTGAAGGAAAGGAACATAAAAATAGGGCTTGTCACAAGCGGGCTTTATGAAAAAGCGTGGCCGGAGATCGTTTCGGCGTTCAAAACCCTCGGTATGGGCGAGCCTAAGGAGTTTTATGACAGCGCGATTACCGCCGGATACCCCTTGAGAAAGGGTGAAACGGGGACGCTGGGCGAGCTTTCTCCCAAGCCGCACCCGTGGTTATACGCCGAAACGGCGGCGGTGGGTCTGGGGATATCCGCGGAGGAGCGATGCCGCGTAATAGGGATCGAGGACAGCGGCGCGGGCGTGTGCTCGATACGGCTGGCGGGCTTCTACACGGTAGGCATAAGCGGCGGAAATATTCTGAAGAGCGGTACGGGGGCTTTATGCGGCGCGTATTGCGAGGGCTTCGGCGAGATACTTAGCATAATCGACGGCAAAGCGTAAGCGCCGCCGAAGCAACACGGAAAATATATATTAAATATATATTAAATAAAAAAAGGAGAAAATGTATGAAGAAACTTAAGAACTGGGTAATCATCGCCTTGTCGCTTGTCGTGGGGTTAGCGTTAACGCTGACCGTTACGGCCTGCCAAAACGATGATCCCGATCCGGTCTACGTAACGGCGATAACCGTTACGGGCGCCGATGTCACGGGCGGGGGGACGGCGGCGAATCCCTACAAGGTAACTATTGTCGTCGGCAGT
>JAITNT010000198.1 GCA_031290295.1 Clostridiales bacterium | reverse complement strand
TGCGACCGTCAAAGCGGCGTTGTCCGTAGTTACGCCGTCATGCGCAAGCTGCGCCGTCACCTCGGCTGCCGATTGCACGGTAGGCTCGCCCTCGATATAAACCTTGTCGTTCTTAACGCCGAGCTTAGCCTCTTTGCCGATATAATCTCTCGAAATCAAGCGGTTAATGTCGAACTCCACGCTCTTTTTGCAGAACGTCGCCAAAAGCACGCCGTCCTTGTCGGCAAGCTCGGCGGCAAAGTTTGTTACGGCAGGTACGCCCAAAAGCGTAAGCTCCGTGTTTTCGTCGAATAAATGCACATGGTGCGCGTCGACGGCCAGCTTGATTGTTTCGCCGGCCTTGGCGTTGGTGCGCGCATCGACGCGGGCAACGAGGTAATCCTCCTTGCCGTCGATTTTCATGTACATGATAGTTTCGTTACCGAGCTTCTCGATAACGTCTATTTCCGCGGTAATCTGCGTTTTAGGATTGGTATTAATGAAGATTTCCTCGTCGTGAATGTCCTCGGGACGCACGCCGAAAATAACGCTTGTGCCGATAACAGACTCGTCGGTAAGCTTCTTGGACTTAGCCTCGGGAAGCTCGATTTGAGAATTGCCGAATTTAACGACAAGGTTTTTGCCGTTAGGACGGGAAAGCTCCGCCTTGACGAAGTTCATTTGCGGCGTGCCGATAAAGGACGCTACGAATTGATTACAAGGCGAATCGTAAAGGTTTTGCGGGGTGTCGACCTGTTGCATAAGACCGTCCTTCATAACGACGATACGGGTACCCATCGTCATAGCCTCGGTTTGGTCATGCGTAACGTATACGAAGGTCGTGGCAAGCTTGTTATGAAGCTTGGTTATTTCCGTTCTCATTTGAACGCGCAGCTTGGCGTCAAGGTTGGAAAGAGGCTCGTCAAGTAAAAATACCTTAGGCTCGCGGACGATAGCGCGACCGAGCGCGACGCGTTGGCGCTGACCGCCCGAAAGCGCCTTGGGCTTGCGGGTAAGCAGCTGCGTGATACCGAGAATGTTGGCGGCTTCCTTGACGCGCGCGTCGATTTCCGCGGACGGCATCTTGCGCAAACGCAAACCGAACGCCATATTGTCATAAACCGTCATGTGAGGATACAGCGCATAGTTCTGAAAAACCATCGCGATATCTCTGTCCTTAGGCTCGACGTCGTTAACTAATCTGCCGTCGATAAAAAGCTCGCCCTCGGAGATTTCTTCAAGCCCCGCGATCATACGCAGAGTAGTCGACTTACCGCAGCCGGACGGCCCGACGAAAACGATAAATTCCTTGTCGGCAATTTCCAAATTGAAATCACTGACCGCTTTTACGTTACCGGTGTAAATTTTGTAAATGTGCCTTAAAGATAAGCTTGCCATGTTTCCCTCCGATTACAATTATCTATTTATAGTTTACTGCATTGCGGTAGGTTTAACTAATAAAAAATATACAAATATTAAGTGCCCGACTGTCATACTTGCACAAATCAGCGACAAAACACCTATAGACCGCCCGGATGCGGCTAAACGAGGTGAACGCGCAGACTGCGCAGCGAGGCGCATTCGCGTCCGGGCGGCTTGTAAGCGGCGAAGAGATGTTTCGACTACGCGATAGCATTTACAAGGATAAAGTGAATTATATTAGTAGGCGGTGAAGAGAGGAAAAAGAGGACAAGATTAAACTGGATTGTCACGGTGCTAACGCGCCTCACAATGACGGATAGGGTTTTGATTGTATATGGGGCGTTGAAAGCGGCGAAGAGATGTTTCGACTACGCTCAACATGACATTGATTTTGCTTTATTTGTATTGTGTACGGGATAACGAAGTAATGCAAATAAACCCGGAGCGCAGCAAAATCGCATTTTTGCGGAGCGACCCCTCTTTAAGTCCGACTGAATGCGATTAAGCGAGTTGAGCGGTCGCTAGACCGCGAACGAGCGCGCATTCACGCTTGGTCGGTTCTCTTGCGCGCATTCGCGTCCGGGCGGCTTGTAAGCGGCGAAGAGATGTTTCGACTACGCGATAGCATTGACAAGGATAGGTTTGATTATATGGGTGACGGGTAAACAAACTGCGGTTGTTTTATAGGGGCGACAAGCCTAGGTCGCTAGCGATACAACCGCTTTGTCAAAATATTCTGTCTAACATATAAAAATTTTTCGGTCATTTCGCTTGCATAAATATAAATTTTTATGTATAATTATAAAAAATATGATTTTGTAGGGTAAGCAATGATTAAAGTCGGCATTATCGGGGCGAACGGATACACGGGCGGCGAGCTGCTCAGACTGCTTGCGGGACACAGCGGCGTTAAGGTAACCTATGTGACGAGCCGTTCGGAGGCGGGCAAGCGCGTTGCCGAGGCGTTCCCCGCGCTCTCCGTGTATAAGGATTTGCGGTTTTCGGAATTCTCCGCCGAAGCGGCGGCAAGGGAATGCCAAACGGTCTTTCTCTGTCTGCCGCACGCCGCGGGCGCGGCGGCGGCGGGCGCGCTTAGGGAATCGGGCTTAAGGCTTATCGATCTGTCGGCGGACTTCCGCTACCGCGACGTCGGGCTGTATGAAAAAACATATAAGGTTACGCACCCGGCAAGGGAGCTTAACAAAACGGCGGTTTACGGCTTGCCCGAGCTTAACCGCGCGGAGATTAAAAAAGCGGATTTGATAAGCAATCCCGGGTGCTACACGACCTGTTCGATTTTACCGCTCTACCCTCTCATAAAGGAAAACATAATCGCGCATTCGTCCGTTATTATAGATGCCGCGAGCGGTACCAGCGGCGCGGGCAAAAAGGCGGAGTTCGATTTTTCATTCTGCGAGGTAAACGAGAATTTTAAGGCGTACGCGGTAACGACACACCGTCACGCCTCGGAAATCGAGGCGATTCTTTCGGAGCATACTCAAAAAGCCGTAACCGTGTGCTTCACGCCCCATCTGCTGCCCGTACAACGCGGCATACTCGCGACGATTTACGCGCCCGTAAAAAAAGCGGGGCTGACCCCGGCGGAGGTTGACGGCGTTTATAATAAGTATTACGGGGACGAAAGGTTCGTTTCG
>JAITNT010000191.1 GCA_031290295.1 Clostridiales bacterium | reverse complement strand
TTGCCTAAATACCTCGCTTTTGTACCCTTTTATTATCTCATACTTCATACCTCTATTATATCATACTTGAAGAGGTTTTGCAACAAGTCTAATGACGGATAGGATTGTTTGATTTGTATGGAGGGCGGGTGGCACGAGCATGGATAGGGTTTTGATTGTATGGGGGGCGGGAGTAAAAGGGGAATGAATACGCACGGTGAAAAAATAGGGATAAGGCACATAGTACACCCGTTCAGTCCGATAATCGACGGGCGGTCGGCGGCGTTGATTTTGGGGAGCGTGCCCTCGGTTAAATCGGCGGAGTACGGCTTTTATTATATGCACCCGCAAAATAGATTTTGGCGGATAATGAGCGATTACTGCGGTTGCGATTTGACCGGCGCTTCGCCGGATTATAAAAGGGAGCGGCTTCTCGAAAAGCGTATCGCGCTGTACGACTCCGTTTATGAGTGCGATATAACCGGCTCGTCGGACGCCTCGGTAACGAACGTCGTTCCCGTCGATATCAAAAAAATGATACGCGCGTACCCTATACGAAAAATATTATGCAACGGCGCGTTGGCATACGGCATTGCCGTCAAATATAATCCCGACGCAGGTATACCGTTTGTCAAAATGCCGTCGACAAGCCCCGCAAACGCGGCGGCAACGTTGGAAGCCCTTACCGCCGTTTGGGCGAGAGAATTAGATAAGGCGCTCAAGGCTTAAAAAATTATTTGATTTATTCAAAAATAATAGCAAAAAACGCTTGACAAGGATATAGCGGGGGTGTATTATACTGTGAAAGCATACATCACATATATGAAAACTATAATATGTGAAAGAACGGAGGCAGAAATGAAAAAACAAAGCGTTAACTATTACAAGCTCGCAAGCATGCGATGTCGGCGATGTTGCCCGAGCACCGATTCGCGCAGGGCTTGTTAACTATAGACGGTCGCGGATAAGCAAAAATTTGCCGAAGCCGCGATATAACAACGAAGTAGTTTAATTTCTAAACAACTCTAAGGAAAACAAATAATAAATTTTAGGAGAAAACAAAATGAAACACCATAAAACCAAAATAACGGCTTTTGCCGCGATTGTATTTACAGCCTTACTGGCGTTCACCGGCTGCGCCGGCGCCGGCTTGCAGGGAGAGAAGGGCGATTCCGGCGCAACGGGTCCCGCCGGACCGCAGGGTTCGCAGGGGGCGGACGGGAGCAATGCGACCGCGACCGCCGCCGCGCCGTTTGACTACTATGCGCAGTCCTACAAGGGCGTAGGCTTAGGCAGCGTGTTCAAGACGCTGGTATACCATGACCTCTATCACCTGATAACTAATCCGCGCGTAACTCCGGGCGAGTACATAGTGCTTATCGGCAGCGCGAACGACACGTATACGCAGGGCGTCATCGGCGTTATTAACGACGTCGCCAAGGAAAAAGGCATCAAGGAAATTCTGGTGTTTGACCCCGAGCTTGACGGCGGGCTTTCCGAGTCCATAGTCGGAAGAATCGGCGACAACGCCAAGGAGTCGTCTAACATAGGCAGAATCGGCTACACCTTAAACGGCACCGATTATTATTACGACGACCTGAATATTTCCGATTATAAATGGGACGCAACGACAACGTTGCTGCAACAACTCAACGCGTCGTTAGGGACAAAGAAATTAGCGGTTGACGGCAACGGTAAAATTATAACGCCGCAATTGCTCGTAATCACTAATGAACGGGACGCGGCCGTTCCCGAAACTATCGAATTGCGCGCCGCTTCCGGTGATTCGTACTCTAACGTGTACGACGCCAAAGCGACCGCGACAAATTATAACTCCACGCTTTATGACGTGCTGCCCGACACCTATGTCCCGACCGTTCCGTACGGCACCCCGACGGCGGGCTTGCCCGAGGGCACAATAGTTTCTCCCGAGGGAATCGCGGCGGACACCCAATTGACCAAGACCGTGTTCAGTAAGAGGACGGCGGCGGTTAAGGACTCGAACGTTACGAGCTTTAAGTACGACAGGGCGTTCCTGGAAGCAAACGCGTACAAGGCGGAAATAAGAAGCTTTTTCGACACGAAGGTAACTAAGGCGAATCTCAAGGAGTACGACGTATTTACCGTAAAGAATCAGGCTCAGGTCAGCGGCGGCGGAACGACGCGCCTGCTCGACAATCAGGTTTTCCAGACGCTTACCTTTGCCGAGGTAGACGCGTTGCTGCAAACGTCCGGCGAGCATTTCATCTACTGGGGCGGATTGTGGTGCCCTAACAGCGCGACGCTGTACGCGGGCGCTCAATCCGAGGCGCAAAAGGCGGGCTATACGGGCACGGTTTACCTGTTCGACCCGCGCCTTGTGGGCGATTTAGGCTCCAGCCGTATACGCGACAGCGAGAGTGCTCCTACTTCGAGCGCTACCGGAAACCACGCGAGCCTTTATAAGCACTTAATCAGAAATTACTTCCCGGATTATACCACGCGCTGGAATTCGGAGGGTACGCTTACTAAGAAGGTGCTGCAGCGTCAATCCACCGCTTCAAACGACGTACTCACTATCGGCGGAGAGGCGGTAACGCGTATCGTCGTGCCGGCTTTCTTCCTCTACAACAAGGACATAAACGGCGGCGTAATCGCCGACTTCGAGTCCGAGCTTACGTGGAACGCGTCCGATAATAACTTGGTATCCAACGTAAAGGATCCCGCGAGCGTCGCCAATCAGTTCCGCACGACGATTTTCGGCAATATATTCGCAAAGGCCGGCTTCACGGAGAGCTTCCAAAACGCGGGCTACAGCGTAACCGTTTCCTTCTCGGGGCTTGAGGCGACGTTGACCGCGTCGAGAAGCGCCGACGATTATGTGACGGCGATATCCTACTACTACGCGGACGCGGCGGGCGCGGCAACCTTCGGCGACGGCACTAACGGCGGAGTCTCTACTACCCCGTATCCGTTTAACCTCGCGGCGGAAAAAACCGCCCTGGCAAGCAACGGCGTCAAGCAGCTTAACAGCGGCGCGTCAAATATCCTATATTACGGCAGCGGCAACGCGCTCAACGTGTTGACGGCGCTCGGCTGGACCTCTAAATAAAAAAGAAGGGTCTTTCGGCAACCGAAAGAACGCATGTCCGAAAGGTCTTCCTTTTTTTGAGGGAGGACCTTTCACACATGTAACACGGGAGAATTAAAATAAAATGTTTACACTCGATACCCTATGGGTACTGCTCGGGATTATAATTTTTGCGGGATTGTTTTTCCTGCTGTTCATTTTCAAGCGGAAGCTGAAGCTCAGCTTTACCGCGCGCGTGGCAATCGCCCTGGGACTGGGCATCGTTTTCGGCATTCTTATGCAGGTGCTTTTCAACGAGCAAACGACGGCGGTAAACGCGGTTACGGGCGCGGACGAGACCGTCGTAACGTTGGGCGCGACGGGAGAATCGTTGCGCAAGTGGATTAATATCGTCGGCACGGGCTTTACCAAGCTGCTGCAGTTCGTGGTAACGCCTATCGTCGCGGTGTCCATAGTAACGGCCTTTTCCAAAACCACGGGCGCGGGCGGCGGCGTAAAAAAGTCCGCTCTGATAATCGGCTTCCTGCTGCTTACCACCGCTATATCCGCGGTAATCACTATAGTAATCATGCGGATTTCCGGCGTAAACGCCAACAATCTTATCGCGGCGAATCCCTCCGTAAAGGAGCCCGCCGATATCCCGACGACTATCCTCGGGCTTATCCCGTCCAATCTGTTCGCGGCGTTTTCCTCTAACGAGGTGCTGTCCGTCGTAATAATCGCGGTGCTCATAGGGCTTGCATATTTGGTGATACGCAAGGAAAGCCCGAAAATCGGCGAGAGGTTTCAAAGCTTCTTGGATACCGCCCGCGAGTTCGTTATGCAGGTCGTGGACTTCGTTATCGGCTTGACGCCTTACGGCGTGCTCGGCGTTATCGCGGCGCGCGCGGCGACGGCAAGCTGGCGGGCTATAACCGACCTTTTGTCGATAATCGGTATTTCGTTCGTTATGATGGCGGTCGTGTTCATACTGCACCTCGCGCTGTTGTGGATACTCGGAACCAACCCGATACGCTTCTTTAAGAAGGCGTCGCCCGCGCTTCTGTTTGCGTTCGCGTCAAGAAGCAGCGCGGCTACCCTTCCTTTAACGATTCAGGCGCAGCGCAAGCTCGGCGTAAGCGACGCTAACGCTAATATCGCGGGTACGCTCGGCACCTGTATCGGTCAGAACGGCTGCGCGGGCGTTTATCCGGTAATGCTCGCGTTGCTTGTGGGAATGGCGCAGGGAGGAGCGGGACAGTCGTGGAACGTCTGGTCTATGTATTTCACGATACCGCTGGTAATTTACGCGGTAATCGCTTCGATAGGTACCGCGGGCGTAGGCGGCGGCGCGACTAACGTTTCGCTGGTCGTGCTCTCGTTCCTGGGGCTTCCTGTGGAGCTGGTAGGCATACTTATTTCGGTCGACTTTATCATAGACATGGGACGCACCTTCCTCAACGTCAGCGACAGCATGCTGGCGGGCTACGTAATAGGCAAATTTGAACGCGACATAAACAAGGACGTGCTTCACGATTTGATTTCCGTCGAGGACGCGGATAAGGCGCGGGCGGCGGCCGCTCCGGCGGAACCGAAAGCGCAAAACGCGTAAGCCGCGCGGCGGAAGCACTGCAAGCGCGTTAAAAATGCGTTTGTTTTATACGGCGGTCTAAACCGTCCGTCACATACAAGTTAACCTAGGGAGGTTATAATGAAAAAGAGATTTATTTTGGTACTGTTCGCGGCCGTTACGGCGACGCTGTTGGGAGCTTGCGAATTCTTCGACCCGATTATACCCGTGGGAGCCGAGCAGATTAATTCGGACGAGCCGGGTGAAAAAACCGTTTTTGAAAGAACGGCGGAATACGACTACTATGCCGATACGTTCGGGCTGCCGTCCGACCACGGCTTTCAAACCCTGGTTTATAACGATTTGATAGCGCTTATATCCGAGGACATCGGAGGCGACACGAACCGTCCCGCAAGCAGCCGCCAAAAGCCCAAGGGCGACTACGCGATACTGTTCGGGAACGCCGATGCCGCGACAAAGGCGGTTATAGGCGAGATATACGCCGCGGCAAAGGCACAAGAGGTAAAAAAGATATATTTCTTCGATCCGCAGCTTGACGGCGGGCTGTCGCGAGGCATTATCGGGGAGCTGACGGGAACCGACGCTTCGAGCTATACGTACGGCGGGGAAACCTTCGCGTACGGCGATTTTAACGTCAAGGATTATTACTACAACGGCGAAACGCTGTTGAAGCGTATCAACCGTTCGTTTACGTCGGGCGATACGCTTACCGCGGACGACGCTGCCGCGCCGGTAACGCCGCTGCTTATACAGGTGCGACGCGCGCAATACGCCGCCTCCGGGTTATCCGGAATCGACTACCGCGTGGAGTCGCCATTTATCGGCAAGCCCGAGGGCTATACGCTTACGGCCGCCGACCTCGGCGCGTACAAAGCCGAGCTTAATAATCTATTCGCCGGCATTCGCGGCTCGGAGGGCGATTTCGATCCGTTCCTTGCCTTGAGCGCGCCCGATACCGCCGGCGTTACCGAAAACACGCATTTGATTGTCAATAAATATTTTAAGTCGGTTAGCTACGCCGAGTTGATTAAGCTTTTGGACGCGCCCGGGGAGCGGGTTGTGCTGTTCGGAGGGGCGGGAAGCCCTAACGCGGACGCGATTTTCGGCGAGGTTCACACCGCCGCCGTGCATACCGCATACGACCGTCCGATATACGTTTATAGCCCGATTATAACGGCGACGTACGGCGCGCCCGATTCGCGCGGCGGCGAGCTTGCGGCGGACGGGAACAACAGCGGCACGCACGCGTTGCTGTACGCGAATCTGATTACCCGCTATTTTCCGGACTTTGCGAGCCGCTGGAACAGCGAACGCAGCGCGTCGAGAAACGCTCTCGAGCTGTCCGGGGTCTCGGCTAAGCTTCTTATTAACGGCAAGAGCTACGCTAAGGCGGGCGCCGCGAACCTTATACTTTACAACAAGGCGGCGGGCGGAATAATCGATTCCTTCGAGTCCGAGCTTACGCGGGACAGCGAAACCGGGGACATCACCGCCGAGGGCGCGGGCACCGGCGCGGTTGTCGCTAACGATTATGTAAGCGCGGTTTTTGAAGATTTGCTCGGCAAGGCGGGCATTGCGCAAGCCTTTATCGACGCAGGCTATACCTTTTCGGCGGACACCGTCTCGGACGTTCGCCGCACGCTGATTACCGCCGAGAACGCGGACGCTACGACGCGGCTGAAGCTCTTCACATATTATGACGCACGCGATTATCAGACGGCGTTGTCCGCGCTCTCCGGCTCGGGATTAAAGATTGTGGTATTAAATTCTGTCGGATTTTATGCGGTTTATACAAGCTTTGATTTGACCGCGCAAATAATCGAGGCGGTGCGCGACGGCTCGATTTACACCGAGGGCGTCGACCTGGCGCAGGAGCCGCCCGCCGAGGATCATTCCGGGCACGAGACCGGCGGCGACACTACGGCTCCGTCAACGGGCGGGGCGGCCGAGGAGGACTGCTAAAACCCGGGGTGCGGGGAAAGAGGACAAGAAGAGGGCAAGTAAATGTCTTAGCAAGCGGCGAAGAGGGTAGAGAGAGGATAGAGTTAAGCTGGATTGCCACGTCGCTGACGCTCCTCGCAATGACATGGGTAAAGAGAATGATTGGTAAGCGGTGAAGAGATGTTTCGACTACGCTCAACATGACGGAGGGGGCTAGTTTGATTGTATCGGGGTGTTGAAAGCGGCGCTAGAGTTTGTTTCGACTACGCTCAGAATAACACACGGATAGGGGTTTGATTGCATAGTGTACGGGTAATTGCGCGGAGTACGGGTGATGGCAGGGTGTACGGTGGAAAGTAATTCCTTTTCTTTTCCGGATTATCGGGGCGAACGCATAAAATGCGTTCGCCCCGATAACGTATAAAAAGGTATTGACAACGATAAGGAAGTAGAGTAGAATTAGTGTTACGGTATAGAAAACCGGTTCTACAGAAAGAGGGAAAGAAAATGAGAAAAATTAAGCTTGCCGCATTGCTTTGCAGCGCGTTACTTACGGTAATATTCATCTCGGGCTGCGCGGTAACGCGCCCGCCGTCGGGAGAGCTTCCGTCGGGAGAGCCTCCTGCGGGAGAAATTCCGAAAACGGATAAAATGAATACGCCCGTCGGCGTCAGGGCAGACTCTTTTTATGACGAAATCGTTTGGGATGCGGTATCGGACGCGACGGGATATGTCGTCAATCTAAACGGACAGACCTTCGACGCGCCGAAAAACATTTTCAGTACGGCGTCGTTTACGGCGGGAGAATATGAGGTAAGCGTTAAAGCGACGGGCGGCAAGGCGGACTCAGATTATTCGGAGGCGGTAACTTATATTAACACAAAAATTACTTCGGCGGAATTCGAGGAACGCTTTGTGACCTTCACTAAGGATATTCCCACGCTAAAAATCGATACCAAGGACGCCGCGGCGATAACGTCGAAGACCGATTACGTCGACGCAACTGCGCAGATTACAAATACCAAGGCGGAGTACCTGCTTTCGGATTGGAAAATACAAATCCGGGGGAGAGGGAACTCGACGTGGGGACAGCCTAAAAAGCCGTACAGAATAAAGGCCGAGAAGAAAACGGCGGTATTCGGCTTTGCAAAGGTAAAGAACTGGGCGCTTTTGGCGGAATATTCCGACAAATCCTTTATGCGCAATTACTTTGCGCACATGCTTGCCAGAAGCCTTGACGGCATGAGCTTTTCGGCGAACTGCGTATACGTGGAGCTGGAGCTTAACGGAAGATACGACGGGTTGTATCTTTTGACGGATCAACCGGAGACGGGAGAGAGCCGCGTCGACGCCGAGGGCTATACGACGGATGCCGTCGGCAGGCTTACAGACACGGGCTTTATGCTCGAGATTGACGACCGCGCGACGAGCGACAGTACGGAGGTGTTAGGGCAAACCTTTTTTCAGATATTCCCGCAGCGCGGAGGCTTCCGCGATCACTACAATTTTGTACTGAAGTATCCTAAAGCCGACGACGACGGCTTCGACGGAAACCCCGCGCTGTACAGTCAGGCGTTTAAGTTTATAAAGGACTATATCCAGAGCGTTTTCGACGCGATTGAATTTATAAACAACGACGGCAATTACGCGGACTTTAACCGCTTATGCGACGAGAATTCGTTTATCGATTATTGGATAATACAAGAGCTGACAAAAAACACCGACGCGGACGCTTTGAGTCTGTTCGTAAACCGGAAGGCGGGCGGCAAAATGTCGATGGGGCCGGTGTGGGATTTCGATATCGGGATAGGCAACGCATGGTATATGTCGGACGCGCTTTATCCCTCGGGCTGGTATAACAGAACCAAGAATATTTGGTTCAGCCGGTTGATGGGCAATACCGGGTTCAAGGATAATTTTAAGAGGCGTTACGACAAGCTGTACGAGGTGCAGATAAGCCACGCTATAGCCGCGTTAAGCGCTGTCGAAACGGATATAGCGGCGGCGGTCGCTCGCAACTTCAGCGGCGACCTTGTAACAAGGTACAGGTTCATGGGCAAGGAGGTCGCGTGGGCGCAGGATGTGAACCCGTACAGCTTAGGCTATTATGTGTGGCCCAGCCCGGAGGCGGTAGTTCAGGCGAATACCTTTGCCAAGCAGGTGAAGTATGTGCGCGATTATTTGACCGACCGCGCGCTTTGGATGAGTAATAATTTATAAAGCGCGTTAACGGAGCCTCACAACAACGCTGACGCGGCAACAAAGCGGACAAAAAAGCGGGCAAAAAATAAAACGTTTTATTTTTGAAAACATATTGACAAGCCTTTCGGAATATGGTAACATAGAGGTAAGAAATAAAAACGTTTTTATTTAAGCTTAAAAGAAGGGGTAAATGACAACTATTAAGGATGTCGCAAGAATAGCCGACGTCGCTCCGTCGACGGTTTCTAATGCGTTGGCGGGCAAGCCTTGCGTTAAGCCGAAAACGTGCGAACGCATCAAGAAAATCGCGGCGGAGCTGCATTACACGCCTAATATTATTGCGGCGAGCATGGTTACGAAGAATACCGATATTATAGGGATATTCTTCTATAACTTTACCAAGGTCAACTATGCCACGTACTTTGATTTTATCAGCGGCGTAACGCAGGAGTCCGGCAAAAAAAACATGCGCGTAATGCTGTACGCCGATATAAGCCAAAGCCAGCTGCACCGGCGCATTATTTCTAACCGCGAGCCGATAGACGGCGCGATAGTTTTTTGTCCGCAGGAGGACGACTATCGCATAAGCGAGCTTGCCGAGGTGGAAATTCCCATGATAATGGTCGGCAAGATAGCGGACGAGTGTACATCCTATTGCGACGTAAACAACGTTGAGATAACATATAACGTCGTAAAAAACCTTCTCGGGCTGGGGCACAGAAAAATACTGCTGTTTAACAGTAAGAAAAACTGGCTTATAACCCACGACAGATGGGAGGGATACGGCAAGGCGTTCAGGGAATACGGGCTCGAGCCGGACGACGCGCTCCACATAAACACGAGGATAGACGCGGCGCTCGATAAAGCAAATTTTCTTAGCATACCCGAAAGCGCCTACACCGCCGTAGTCACGGAGAGCGCGGACATCGCCGAGCTTGTATACGAGCGGGAGGCAAGCAAGGGCAGACGGGTAGGAGAATTTGTTTCGCTGGCTATGCTCGGCATAGACGACAGGTTCAAATTCCTGAAGCCTAAGTTGACGTCGGTAACGGTGGATTACAAGGATTTGGGCAGTATCGCCGTCAGGCAGCTCAATCTTATTCCGAGGGAAAAAAGCCGACAAAAAAAAGAAATTGTGATAGGAAACTATAAAATCGAGTTCACGGAATCGTGCTCGGTAAATGCCGGACGGTAAAGGGCTTTTACCGTCCGCCTAAGAATTGCGAGCCGCAAACAGGGTTGACGGCTTTGCTTTTCGGAAAAAATAAAAACGTTTTTATTTTGCAACCCGCCTGCGGGGGTTGCGGGGAGGACGACAAAGATAATACGGCTTGAGGCGGAGCTTAGGAGATTAGCGGGCGGCGGGGCAAGACCCCCGGGGGCATAGTATCCTTTGAATAAACGATACTATAGACAAAAATACGAACACAAAAATATGATTCGGAGGAAAAAAAGATGGGAAGGCTTATTAGAATTTTGATTGCGGCGGTTTTGTCGGCGGCGCTGTTTTTGCCGGCGGGCTGCGACGGCTGCGGCGGCGAGTCTCGCCCCGACGACGTGGGGGACATATACACCGAAAACCCGTCCGAGCTGTCGGGCAGTATCAAGGTTGCGCTCCCGTCTACGGGGGATAAGCGCGAGATTTTCAACAACGCGATCGACGAGTACAAAAAAACAAGACCTAACGTCACGGTGACGCCGGAGTGGAAAACGAGCGACGAGTTTTATCTTTCGTACAAGACGGATATAAGCTCGGGCAGCAACGTTTTTCCCGATGCCGCGCTTATCGATCACGTATACGTACAAGGGCTTGCCGGGCTTAACCTGATAGCGAACGTAACAAGCGTTACGGAGCATTACAAGGAGCTTTACGTCGATAATCTCATAGAGGCAAACGCGCTTGACGGAAGATACTACGCTTTTCCGTTCTCCGCCAACACCGTACAGTTGTATGTTAACGACGACATCATGGGCGGCGTCCCCGTCCCCGCGACCTATGCCGAGTTTCTCACAGCGGGCACCGCTATAAGCGCGGCAAACCCCGATAAGAGCGTATTTTCGCTTTCGACGGGCGTCGATTATAAGGGCTTCGGCGCGATGCTTTATCTTTCGTGGACGGCGCGCAACGGCGGCACAATCCTGTCAAGCGATATGAAAACCGCCCTTCTTAACGGCGAAAAGAGCAAAAGAACGCTCGGGCAGTGGAAGCAAATAATCGACAACGAGTGGGCTAATCCGTCGCTTTCTAACGAGGGCAACTTCTATCTGGGCAAGGTGGCTATGCTCGAAATGGGTTGCTGGTCCGTGCCTACCGTGGAAAACGCCGGCTTGAACGTGAGTATTCATCCGCTGTTCAGCCTTGACGCCGGCAGTGAAAACAACAACAGCGTGCTGGGGCTGTATTCTATGTGTGTAACAAACCAGAGCGACATAAACAAGGTAAAAATCGCCGCGGACTTCTCCGCCTTTATTTCCGCTTACACCCAAATTCAGGTGGACTACGCAAAAGCCTCGAAGTGCCTGCCCGTTACCAAGGAGGGCGTTGCGGACGAATTTTTTGCCGCCGACAAGTGGAAGCCGTTCTGCGACGCGCTGCCCGGCGCAATCAGGCGTCCGGGGAGTCCGGAGTGGCAGTTTATAGAGACAGAGATAGGCAATATGTATATGAAGGTAGTTATGGAGCAGAGCTCTATAGACGATGCCGCGGCATATCATCAGAACCGCGTGCAAAAACGGCTCGACGAGTATTACGGGGGACTTTAGGGCACAGAAGGATTAACGCCTTGAAATCGTTGCAAGCAGACCGCGAAGCCGTCCACAATAAAAAGGGTTCGGAGGGGAAATGAAGCTTACCAGAAGAAACAAGCAAATTTTTAGCTCGTACGCGTTTTTATCGGTACCGATAATATGGTGGGGAATGTTCTTCCTCGTGCCGTTTTTTATGGCGCTGTTTTTCAGCTTCACAAATCTCAAGATATCGATGGACGCGATTACCAAGACGGGGTTCTTTCAATATAAGAGCGTGCTCACGGACGCGGACTTTTGGAGCGCGATGCGGACTACCGTAATCTGGACGGTCGCGATGATGATAGGAAACAACCTCTTCGGCGTTCTCATGGCGATACTGCTGGTCAGGCTTTCTAAAGGCAGAAGGATATTTCTCGCGCTACTGTTTTGGCCCACGCTCGTGTCGGCGGTGGTCGGTTCGGAAATTACCAAAACGGTTTTTTCCGCAGACGCGACGGGGCTTGTCAATATGCTCATAGGCTTGTTCGGGGCAAAGCCGGTGGCGTGGTTCGAGAGGGAGGGCTACGCGCTTTTTTCTCTTATGGTAATGCCTTTTTTGTTCGGGTTTTCGATAAAGATGATTATTTATTACACGTCGGTTATGTCTATACCCTCAAGCTATTTCGAGGCGGCGCGTCTGGAGACGGGCAGCTACTCTAAGATTGTGCGGCACATAACGTTACCTCTCATAAAGAACGCCTTTGTACTGAATATACTTTTGTCCCTGATCGACGGGCTTAAGGTTCTAGGTCCGATGCAGTTAATTACTAAGGGCGCTAACGGTACTCAATCGAGCATCCTGTATATATACGACTACGCGTTCGGAACGTCCTCTAATATGGGCAAGGCGGCCGCCGCGGCGTTTATCGTCTTTGCGTTTATATTGCTTGCAAGCGTCGGACAGCTGCTTATAAGCGGCAAGGGAAGCGAGACGTATGAGTGAATCGGTAATAAAAGCTCCGCGCCCGCGCGTCAAAAGCAAAACGCGGCTTATATCCAATATCGCGGTTATTACGGTGTTGTCGGTATTCGCGTTTTGTCAGATTTTTCCGTTTTGGCTGCAGCTCGTTCAGGCGGTGCGGCCGCAAAGCTACCTGCCCGACGGCAGAATGCATCTGCTGCCCGAAAGCCTTAATCTTAAAAATTTTGCCGACGCGCTCAAGCTTGCCGACCTGGGGACGGGATATGTGAATTCCGCGATTGCCGCGGGGGCGTATACGGCGTTAAGCCTGATCATAGTTTTGGTGTGCGGGTACGTTCTCGGTAAAAAAAGCTTTCCCGGCAAAAACATTATCTTTATATGCCTGATGGCTACGATGATGATTCCCGGCGAGGTGCTTATGGTGCCGAACTACATGCTGGTAATAAGGCTCGGAATGTTCAACAAGCTGGGAGCGTTAATTTTTCCGGGGCTTGTCAATATATTCGGCATATTTTTGGTAAAGCAGTTTATGAACACGATCCCCGACGTTATGCTCGAGGCTGCGGAAATTGACGGCGCAAGCGAGCTTAGGCGGTTGGCGAGGATAGTGCTTCCCTTGAGTATGCCTATAATCGGGACATATTTTATCCTGACGTTTATTGCGATATGGAACGATTATTTGTGGCCGATGATAGTGCTTAGAACGTACGAGAAGTTCACGTTGCAACTAAAAATTATGACGTTCTCGCCGATGTTCGCGGACAGCCGCGACCAGGTTCTAAGAGCCGCGGGGTTGATGATTACACTGGCGCCCGTAATAGCCGTGTATCTGATATTCCAAAGGCAGTTCATCGAAAGCGTGAGCGTTACGGGAATCAAGTAATCAAATACCGTACGCGCTTAAACCGCGGTACGGCTTGAAAATACGACACAAAAAAATTTTGGAGGGAATTTCATGAAAAAGACACAGGGAAAAAGAATTGCTTGCTTTGCGCTCGTAATGCTCATGCTCGTTCCGTTCGCGTTGAGCGCATGCAAACGCGGCGAGAATCCGAGCGCCGTTCCGACGGTATCGGGCGCGGTAAGCAAGGAGTTCGACAAGGCGCATCCGGATAACGTCGCTTTCGATATCGATGACAAGGGTAAGGCGTTTACCGACGTGAAGCAGGGAGTCGCCGTTGTAGACGGCGCGAATTACACATATTTGGGCGGCGCGTTAACATTTAAGAGTACATATTTGAGCACCTTTGCCGTGGGCAGCTTCGCTTTTGTATTTACCACGGAGGGAGGCGGCGTCACGCTTACGGTTGTCGTCGTCGATAACGGCGTCGCGGCGGGCGGCGGCTTGAGCTATCCCGGCGCATACTATATTCAATCGACAATGAACGCGCAAAGGAAGCTTTTTGTGTTAGGCGGATACGGGCAAGCTAACGCCGGTCGTCATAAGTTCATTACGGCGAGCGCAATTCAAGGCTTGCTCAACCGTGAGACCGTAAGATTTTACGTCGATTATCCTATCGAAAAGGACGGCGTAAGCAGCAGCGCATACTGGCTGAGCCAAATTAAAAACGATTATCCCGCGCTAAGCACGGAGGACAAAACCTTGGAGCAGGCCGTGGAGATGTACAAGGCGGAGACCGCGGATCCCGGATATATCCTTTATAGCGATACTATCAATGCTACGTTCGGTATCGATAATTCGAGGAGTATTACGGCGGCTACGAATCTTGCGTCCGTTACGGGCTGGTTGCCCGTAGACGAGGATCTTGTCGAGACTGCCGAGGACGTTTGGGGGCTTACTATGAAGATTGACGCCACCGACATGACGGAGAAGGATGTGTTCGACGCGCACAAGGACGAATTCGATAATAGGATTATCGTTCAACAGCGCCCTATGGAAAACGAAACCTTGCCTATGGTGCCTTTGCGCGACTACGCCATCATGGCTAAGTATTTTGTGCTTTATGAGTCGGGCGTGACGGCCGTTCCGATCAGATTCAGAACGGAGGTGCACGAATGGGCAAGACCGGGTATGCCCATATTCGGTTGGGGTCCGGGCGACGAGGGCGCGCATATCAGCTTTGCGAGCCTATACGGACAATTCCCGATTCCGAGCGACTTCAGCATGAATATGTCGGTGCTCGCGGCCGATTTCTTTGCGACGCAAAGCATCGCGCAGGTTAACGACTTTACGCCTGTCACACCGCAGGCAGGCAAGCATTACGTCGCCGCGGCAAGAAGCGACGGCGATAATATTTCGGTTTGGGCTAACGAGTTTCCGCTGTCGAGCACGGATTATCTGGGTGCAAGGGACGCAAGCTTCGCAATGGGCTGGACCATTCAACCCTCGCTGATCGACATCGCGCCCGCAATGCTCGCTAATATCTACGGTAGCGCAAACGCGTACGATCACTTCATCGCGCCCGTAAGCGGACACGGATACATGTACCCGTCTACATACCCGGAGCAATACCGCGCCGAGTGGTTTGATAAGATGAACGGCTATCTCGGAAGAACGGATATAAGCGTCGTGGAAATACTTGACCACGGACAGGGGGTAATACTTAACAAGGATATAGCTAATCTGTACGGACAGGCGTCTAATCTCAAGGGCGGGATAGTACTTAACGGCGACAGATACGCGGGCGGACGCGGCGCGGTAATTTGGTCGGCAAACGGCAAGCCTTTTGTAGCGCCGAGAGAAACGCTCTGGACGGAAACCAAGGAAATGGTCAGCGCAAGAATTAACAGCTACCATAAGGACTACACCAGAATCGAGGGTTACTCATTCATAAATCTGCACCCGTGGTCGCACACGTATCAGGATTTGGAATGGGTAGTGGATAATTTTGACGAAAACGTCGTGGTTGTTAGTCCGGAACAGCTGATAGATTTGATTACGCGATACGTTCCCAAAACGGACAAAACGAGTTTGGAGGACAGCGGCAACACGATAGTGGTGCCGTCCGATCCGCTCGACAACAAATTCCTGCCCGGCGCGGGCACTGAGGATTGGGCAAAGACCTCGGGCACGGAAGGAACGGTGGCAGCGGTTAATCAATGGCTGCAAATCAAGGGCAGTGCGACAAAGACGTACACTATACCTAATAAGGCTTCGCAGTGGATATCATTCGATTACAAATCGGGCGGAAGGGACGTATCCTTCCGCGTAGAGATTGAAATAGGCGGGGTCAGAAAGACCGCCGCCGACGAAATCAAGGTTCGCAACGCCTCGGAGGGAACGAGCAATCTTCATTTGTCTTTTGATAATTACTTTACGCTAGGGGATTACGGCGGCAAGCAGGCAAGGATTATCGTTACGGCGTTTGGCGAAAACGCCGTGAGCAACGGCGTAAGTATTACTAACGTAAAAACCGAGGTAAAGCTTGCCGACGACCCGACAAGCGCGGGAGATCCGCTCAACGACGTATTCGCGTCGGATCGCGAGGACTGGATTATAACGGCGTTCCAAAAGAACGCGTCGGGCAGGCTTGACAACAACATGATTATGCTGGACGGCTCCGACGGCTGGACGGGCTTGTTCGATAAGAACGTCAATCTGCTCGCGGCAAAAACCTTTACGGTTCCGTCGGGCGCATACGCCAAAATCAACGTTTTGCTAAAATCCTCCGATATGGGTACGGACGTTAACGCCAAGCTTATCGTTAACGGCGTCGTGCACGAGCTTACGCAGAACGGCTGGCAGTATATAAGTAATCTGGAGCAGCTCAAGCTGGAAAAGATTCTCGAGGACTGCGGCGGACAAAGAGCCGAAATAATTATAATGCAGAGAGACAGCAACAAGAATAACGGCATCGGCGAGGTCGCTTATATAGTAAGCTTCACCGCGGCGACATACGCGTGGAATCCGCTTGACAATAATTTCGAGACGGGCGCGGATAACTGGACCGGTACGGGCTTCACGGTAAGCGGCGGCAACGCGGTTCTTGCGGGCGCGGCGGCGTCTATGACTAAGGCTATGACAATGCCCGCCTTAACGCCGAATTGGAGACAAAGATTCGACGTCAAATTTAAGGTTGCCGGCGCCGCGGGTACGCTCAAGTACAGCTTCAAGATTTCTGTGGGCGGAATCGAATACGACGTGATTAAGGATGAGGCGGTTGTAAACGCGGAGTATGTTACCGTAAGCTTCAAGGAATTCGAGATAGCCGGGCTTAACGAGCCGCTTTCTGAAAAATCGGTTACGTTTACGATATCGACGCTTTTGACCGGCGCGGGCGCGGACAGAAGTCTGCTTATCGACGAAATAGTTATTTCTCAATGCTGGGAAACCGACCCGTACTTTAATCAATTCGAGGAAAGTATAGAGGATTGGTCGACGGAGAGTATTGACGGTTGGGACAATAACGGCTTCAAAAAGGACGGCGGTCAACCCAGAGCGCAGATAACCTTCCATAATCTTGATCAAGCGGCACAAATCGGCAGGGTCGTCGCCGTAAAAACATACACACTGTTAAACACCGATAATCAGAAGATCGAGTTCTATATCGGCGGTCAGAACGGCAAGTATAAGCTGGAGCTGCAATTTACTGAGGGCGCGGACACCGCTAAATACTTGCTGATACCGTTCACTAATATTCCCGTGACGGGAGGACCTACGGTGTTGGCGGAAGCGGCGCTCAATAAGGTCGCCGCGCTTAACGGCAAGGTCTACGCGGGTAAGGAGGTCAAGCTGATTATGACCTTTGAAAGCCAAAATCTTGAAGGCGGCAACACGGGCGGACATAACGCGTGGATTGATAACTTCAGAACCTACGCGTATTCGGGCTACGACGCGTACAATAATACCTTCGACCAAGGCATAGAGGATTGGACGCTCGAGAGTATTCAGGGCTGGGGCGACAACGCCTTTAAGTTGGACACGCCCAACTCGAGAGCGCAGATTACATACCATCCGGCCGGCGGACCTTTAGGGCAAGCGGTCGCTTCCAAAACCTATACGCTTCTCGATACCGCGAAGCAGAAGATTGAATTCTTGCTCGGCGGACAGGACGGTAAATTCAAGCTGGAGCTGCAATTTACGGGAGCCGACACGACGAGGTATGCGCTTATACCGTTTACCGATATTCCTAAGACTCTGGGCGCTACCGATCTCTTTACGGTTGCTCTCGATACGCTGCCGACATTAAACGGCATAACGTACAGGAACAAGGATGTCAAGCTCATAATGACCTTCGAGAACGGGAGCGTTGACGGCATGGATGCGGGCGCGGGGCATAATTCGTGGATGGACGACTTCAGAACCTTTGAGTATACCGGCTACGACCCGCTCAACAATACCTTCGAGCAGGGGCTTGAGGACTGGGAGTTTGAAAGCTCTCTCGGTTGGACGGGCGGTAATTTGCTCGGCTATGACGGAACGTGGAAGCGCGCGAAGGTAACCTATCACTATGCCGGCAGTACTGAAACGCCGGCGCACGGGCAGATTATTATTAAGAAGACATATACTCTTCCCGGCAGCGACCGCATAAGGCTCACGATGAACCTCGAGGCGGCGGCCGGAGCGACACCCGGCACATACTCCGTGAAAATACTGGTGGGCGGTACCGTCTATACGATTAGGCAGGATGTGACCACATATAACGTCGCGGGCGTAAGAAACGATTACGTATTCAATCTGTACGAGGAATCCGCTCTTAACGGTGTGACGCTGGCGGGACAGGAGGTTACCGTGTACCTGCAACTTGACAATTATGACACGGGCACGGGCTTCGACGCTTATTTGTGGAGCTTTAAGACGGAGGTCGCCGAATAAGACGCGTGTTAATACGTGAGCGCCTAAACGCGTCATTTAACTGAGCGGCAAAGAGCGTCGTTGATACCGAGCTTCCGCTTCGGCAAAAACCGTCGGAGCGGAATGCTCATATAATAACGGCTAAACGGGAAAAAAGGCTTATGAGGGTTATAAAAAAATATATTTTTACGGCGGTATTATTGATTGCTTCGGCAGGCTTATCCGCTTGCGGCGGTTCGCCTGCGGGTAATAGTCCGGGCGGCGACCGGACCGCCTTGCGTCCGACGGAGGAGGAGAGGGTTAATTCCGATTCCGTTTGGGCGGCGGCTCTAGGGCTTGACGAGGAATTTGAATGTAACGGTATTACCATGCGCGCGGTGAGATGCGACACTAGCGTGCTTTATCCGTCCGGCGGAAGCGGGTACAGAGGAATAAGAATTTATGTAGATTACCCGGCCGGGGAGACGTATGCGTCGGAAAACGTCAACGTGCGCGACATAGACCGAAACATATATACGCCGTCCGCTATGGACGGGTTGGACTTTTTGGGTCAGCACAGGCATGAGCCGCAGGTTGCGGACGGCTTGGGGTATGCCCGGTTCAGCGTAAGGAAGGAATATAATTATGTGCTTGCGGAGTTTAAGAGCGGCTCGGAAATAATTTTTGTCAGGCTCGCCGTCGCCGACAGGGACGCGCCGTAAAACGGCGGCAAACGTGAAAGAATGCGCGTTCGTATGCGCGCCCGCTTGTCGGGCTTGCCGCGTCCGTTCTTTCGGAGGCGTTTTGCGATAATAAGGAGGTCATACATAATTATGAAAAGATTTTTTGCGCTGGGGCTGGCTATGGTATCGTTATTCTGCCTTGCTTGCGGGGGAATCCCGACGGGGGACGGCAATCTGCAAAGGCGGCAAGCGGCAGTAATAGTCGCGGACGCGCTCGGACTCGCGGACGGCGACGTTCTTCCCGTCGACGTAAGCGCCTCGGACGGCTCCGCGGACAAAATAAAGGCCGTGGCAAGCCGCGATATTTTCGGTAAGGCGGGGCTAAATTATGAATTCCGTCCCGATGCGAAGCTGACTAGGTACGAGCTTGCCAAGGTTGCCGTTTGCGCGCTCGCCGCGCTCGAATGCGTCGCGGACGAAAATCTCGCGCCCGGCGCAAAACGAACGGTGACGGACGTCGCAACCATGCAACCGGAGCAGCAGTGGTATATTTACGCCGCGCTCGACCGCGGCTTTGTGACGCTCGGGGAGGGAAACAAATACGACCCTCAAGGCTTCGTTACCGAGGCGGTTTTGCAGGACGCGATAAGCAAGGTAAAGGCTTACGCGCGCTCGGCGGCGCGCGGGCTTGCGGAGTACAGGGCGGAAAAGCTGAATAACTTCAAAAGCTTCCCCGTCACGGACGCCGCGCTTGCGGAAAAGCTCACAATTTACAAGCCTAATCAAAATCAGCGGGGCACAAATCTTGCGGCGGCTACTCTGCAGGGTTTATTGAACCGGGAGGAGATTCGGCTGTATATCGATTACGGCGGCTACGCGTGGATGACGGATTATGCGGCGGCAAAAGGGTACGTTAAGAGCTTCGCGCCGGAAATTACGAGCTTCGATATGCTGCTGGCAAGGTACAACGACAGCATAGAAAGGGTCGTCGTATACGATACCGACAAGCTGTTTACGGTAAACGCCGCTATGGATATCGCGGCGGTCGAGGGGCGCGTGCTTGCGGACGAGCAGGTTCTTGAAAAAATTCTGGCGTACAACCCTTATGTCGACGTGCTGGATTTGCGCGATTTCGATTTCGATTCGCAATACGAGGCGCAGGAGTGGAGCTACCGCAACAATTTTCCGTTTTTGAGGCGCGACGCTATAGCGTGGGCGTTTTACGGTACGGCGCAAAGCGACTGGGCGCGCGATTACCATATTCAAATGAAGCTGCCCAATCTCTGGATTCCCGGCAACCAAAGCCCGGATTACGACACTAACGCCTCGGGACAGGTCGGTATAATATTGAGCCGTTTCCCCGTTAATATTCCCGTACTCGGCTTTCAGGCGGCGAGCGACGGCGAAACGCAGATGGGTATCGGAGAGTTCCCGGGAGTACAGCTTTGCGGCGAGTACGGCAAGTATACCGCGGTATTCGATTCCGTGGGCAATCTCAGCTTCCATACCGGGATTAAGGTCGCGGCGGAAAAGCTCAGGTTTACGCCTAAAGCGCAAGCCGCGATTACCTTTGACAGCGCCAAGAAATACGTAGCCGTTACTATGCAGGAGAGCGGCGACGCGCCTTGTTATATAGAATACGGCTTCAAAAGCAATCAGTGGGATAACGTTTATCGGGGCGAGATTCCGTATAATTACAGTTACGGGCTTAACAATATCGACCTTTTGCCGTTGTTGACGCAGTACTGGTTCGAGACGGCGCGGACGGGCGATTATTTCTACGGCTCTATTTCGGGTCTGGGGTATAATTATCCGTTGGGCGGTTTCGGCAGCAAGGGCGCGGTAACCGAGGACGGGCAGTATATGGATCAGGATTTGCTTATGCTCGATCATTATATCAAGGCTAACGAGCTTGCGGGCAGGCTGGGTTTTGAATCTATGGGTATTTATAGCTATCCCGACGGGGTTTGGAACAAATACGACTATGAGGATTTCGACAGGCGGATCGCCTCCGTTATGACTAATATCAAGACCTTTATGGCGGACATGCACAGACCTCCGAGCGTGAGCCTTACCAAGGAACGCCTCGTCGTTGAGACGGGATTCGGACAGCGCATATACCATTGCTCAACCTTTTGGGGTTACAACACCGCTTCTT
This sequence comes from Clostridiales bacterium, assembly GCA_031290295.1. Taxonomy (GTDB): domain Bacteria; phylum Bacillota; class Clostridia; order Christensenellales; family DUVY01; genus JAITNT01. Next base: position 2,932 of record JAITNT010000191.1, on the reverse strand, counting down.
ACGGCAATCCCAACGACACCGCTAACGACGGGCTTGCGGTGAGCTATCTGGTAAACGAGATAAGGCAGAATACGGTTAACGGCGGAAATTTTTATCAATGCATGGCATACAGTTGGAGTTACGGGCCGCGCCGTGTTAAAATGGTAATCGACAGGCTGAATGAATTGTATCCGAACGAATATGTGTTTGTCACCGTCGACAGGCTCGACGCGCTGTATCGCTCGCAAAAATAGAGGAGTCGGCGCGATAATAATAATAGTAATTTGCAAATATAGAGAAAGAGGACATAAACATTGAGCTATAAGATTTTTTTGATAATGCATTCGCATATCGACGTGGGCTATACGGAGCGGCAGGAGAAAATGACCGTTTACCAAGCGGATTTTATCAAGCAGGCCGTGGAGTGCGCGCTCTCCCCCGAGCAGGAGGGGCGCGGCGAAAAGGCGAAATTTAAGTTCACCGCCGAGGGCTTTTGGGCGGTGGCGCAATATATCGAGCGATACGGCGACGCGGGAAAAAGACGGCTCGCGGAAGCCGCGGCAACGGGGTATTTGGAAATCACGGCGGGGTATCTGCATTTTGCGGAGCTGCTGAATTACGATAATCTTAACCGCAGCCTCGATTACGCCGCAGATTTTAAGAGGGAGAACGGCATAACCGATACGCACGTCGCTATGGCCGCCGATATAAACGGCTTTTCTTACGGCTATGCCGAGGCGTTGTACGGTCACGGAGTGCGGTATCTTTCCGCTAACATCAATACTCATCATGGCGGACCGCCTTTTTCTAAGCCGCTTGTGCCGTTTTATTGGAAAACTCACAAGGGCAACCGTATACTTGTCTGGAACGGACTCACCTATCACAAGGCGAACCTTTTGGGGCTGATACCGGGGTCTACGCCGATTTGCGATCCCGGCGTACCGGGAATGCGTGTGGAGGAAACGGGCTTTGTCGAAGTGAGCGAACCCGAGGATTATGCCGAAAAGCGTATTTTCGCCATGATAGAGGGGCTGGAAGCGCAAGGGTACGCTTATGATTTTTTGCCGATAATGGGGTCGGCGCTTTATACCGATAACAGCCCCGCAAGCGACGGGCATTGCGCGTTAATCGAAAAGTGGAACAAAAAGCACGGCGACAGGATAGAAATTGTCACCGCGACGCTTGCGGAGTTTTTTGCCCATCTCGAGAAGTACGGCGGCGAGATTCGCGAATATTCGGGGGATTGGAACGACTGGTGGACGGACGGAGTACTGAGCACGCCGTCGGAGCTGAGGCTTTTTCGCAACGCGCAGCGCACGCTCAAGCAGATAGATATGCTTGACCCGGAATATAAAATTATCGATAAACCCGTGCGCGACGAAATAGCCGGCAAGCTTATCATGTACGCGGAGCATACCTGGGGGCATTCCGCCTCCCATACCGCGCCCGGAAAATTCCTTGTACAGCAGTTGGATTTTCGTAAAACAAATTACGCTGTCGCCGCGGACATTTTGGCGGGGCGGGCTATGGACGGGCTTTGCCGGAAATTAGGCGAGGGCGAGTTTACGGCGCGCAGACCTTTCGTATACGAGGTAATTAATCCGCACGCGTACGGCGTTACGGCGGCGGTGTATGTTCCTACGGATTTTTGGGAGGAAGCGAGGTTCACAAGCGGCAAATATTATATCAAGATGGGCGGTAAAAAAATAACGGCGCAGCGCACCTTTACGTTGCGCGGCTCGCTCACGGTCGCCGTAATAACGCTCAAAGCGCGTGAAAGGGTTAAGCTTGAGCTGATATTCGGGGAGAGCGCGGAGGGCGGCAATTGCCTTAACGATGCCGGGGACACATTTTCAAACAAGTATTACAGCTTCAGGTTCGGAGCCGATGGCGTGAGCGGCATTATTAACAAGGCTACCGGCAAGGAGCTGCTTTTGCAGCAAGGGCGTAAGCTGGGTCAGCCGATATATCAGGTGTTTCCCGGAGGCGACCGCGGCGCGGCCGCGGGCTTCGGGTATTCGGCGCGAAAGAAGCCGGAGTCGAAAATTTACGAGGGCGCACTCAAAAAAATATATATCGCGGAGACTGGCCCGGTCTTTACGGTAATCCGCGCGGAATACCGAACGGAGGGCGCCAAAAGCAGTACGGTGGAGTATAGGCTGTTTAACGAGCTTGCACGAATAGAGATTTCGGCGGATTTTGCCAAGGAGCTTGTCACCGATCCCGAGGGATTATATGTGACCCTGCCGTTTCAAAACGGAGAATGGTACATCGATAAGCCGGGCACGCTGATCAAGCCCGGTTATCAATTGCCGGATACCTGTTGCGATTATTATCCGGTTGACAGGGGCGTGATTCTTTTCGACGGACAATCTGCGGTAACGGTTAACACGCCGGACAGCCCGATGTTGACGTTCGGCGCGCTTAAACTGTGGAACTTTTCCAAAACGATTGAGCCGGCGGGTTGCGCTTATTCGTGGATACTCAACAACAAATGGGAGACGAATTTCCGCGCCGCGTGTGCGGGGTTTTTAGAAACGCGGTACGTAATAGAGATCGTTTCGGGCATAACGAGCGCGGCGGAAGCGGAAAGAACGTTGGAAAAGAACGATATAGACGTTTTGTGTTTAAGGAAATGAAGAATGGCAGGATACGCTAAATACGGTAATTATGATAAATTCCCCAAAATTACGGTTCGGGGTTTCGACGGCTCGGTTTTTTCGGGTTACGATAAAATCTGCGCCGAGCTTAGAGCGGCGGTCAAGGGTAAGAAAAAAGCCGTAATAGTCGTAGACTTTTATACGGGGGTTTACGGCGATAGAATAATAGACGGACTCAAAGGGCTGGGGGCGGCAAAGCTGATCGACGCGGAGTCGTGCGCGTATGACGGCGCGGAGATAGAGCGCAGGCTTTATGAGGACTATCTAGGCGGCGACAGAGTATTCGGGTTTAT
>JAITNT010000174.1 GCA_031290295.1 Clostridiales bacterium | reverse complement strand
ATCGGGACTTTTTGCGGACAAAACAAGCCTGATTATACTTTATGCGCTTCTTCCCGCCGTTTTTGCTTCGGCGGCCGGCGCGGCGTTTCAAGGCGCGGTTTGGGGCAAGAAGGACTACTTCTCGGTGTCCGCCGCGGAGCTTATCGAGCAAACGGTGAGAGTGCTCGTTTGCGTCGTCACGGTTTTCTTCGTTCGCGACCTTTTGGGGCGCGCGCTCGTTGCGGCGGCGTCGCTCTCAATCGCCTGCGCGGTAAGCTCGGGAATTTTGGCGTTGCTGTACTTCAAGCGCGGCGGCAAGCTAGCCTCCCCGCACGGCGAGCTTACCCCTCTATTAAAATCCGCCGCGCCTATAAGCGTAATGCGCATCATGTCCTGCGTAATTAATTCGCTTATCGCGATTATTATACCCAACCGCCTTATTGCGGCGGGCATGGACGTTTCAAGCGCGATGCAGGTTTACGGCGCGAGCGTGGGAATGGCGATGAGTCTGGTTACCTCGCCGCTCACGCTTACCGGCTCGCTCGCTATGGCGCTCGTTCCGGAAATATCGGGCGCGTGGCAGCGCGGGCACCGCATAACCGTGCGTACGCGCGTAGAAAAAGCTATCTCGTTCGCCGTGATAATTTCGCTCACGTTAAGCCCCGTATTTATCGTGCTCGGACGGGAGGTGGGCGAGTTCGTTTTCGGCAGCGCCGAGGCCGGCGAATTCCTGCGAAAAGCCGCCGTCCTCATGTTGCCTATGAGCGTAGAACAAATAACCTCGTCCATGATGAATTCGTTGGGGCTTGAAAAAAAAGCCTTCCGAAACTTCCTGTTCGGCGCGGCGGCGCTCATAGCTTGCCTGTGGTTCTTGCCGTCCGCGCTCGGAATCGACGCGCTTATCGTAGGGCTGTTTCTGTCCAACACCGTGTCCGCAATATTGCATATATTATCGATACGCCGAAAAAACTCTATCAAAATGACCTTTTTACGCCCATGCGGTTTGCTCGCCTTGTGTGCCGTCCCCGCCGGGGCGCTAGGCTATACGGTACACAGGCTGATAGAAAATTACGCCGGCGTGACCACGCTGCTCACCTCGGCGGCGGTAATCCTTGCGACAATGGTATTATTGATAATGTGCTTCGACCTGGTAGACCTAAACGGCTTCCTGCCCGTCCCGCAAGCAAAAAATATCAAGACGGGCTAAACGACAATCCCCCTGCAACAAGCCGCAGGGGGATTAGAGTGAAAAACAAGCGAAAGCTTCGCCGGGGCATTAGACATATACCTTGCCGTCGAACCACACAATTTGCCTGCTTTTATCGGAATTATGTAGTAATATATTTTTAGTGGAGTCAAAACGCCCGATTCCATAAAGGTTTCGGGCGTTTTTATCACCGTGTTCTTCTATCCTGAAATATTGCGGTAAATATCCATTATCGCCGCCGTATGATTTATCGTTATCGAATAATGCCGCCTTTGCGGATAAACGACTCTAGTAGCTAACGTCCAGTATGGCGCAATATTTACGGTATAGGGCTTCTTGCCGGAGCACGCTTAACGCTATATTGCTCTCCTTATTGCGCTTCCTCCAAATCGCTTTGTATTCGGCGTTGAGGGCTTCGATATCCCGCTTGAGGGCAAGCAACTCGGCGCGGTCAATATGCGTTCCGGTTTTTAGCAAGCCCAGACTTGCCCCGTGCTGCAAGTATCCCACGCTCCAGAATAATTCCCGGAGCAGTAAATCCTTGTCGGAACAGCGCAGGTCAACGTACTTAACCGACGGCGGCACTCGCTAAGGTAATCAGACGATTTCCGGTACTCCTCGAAGGTAAGCAGCTCGGTGTCGCGCCCCAAAAACATCGGCTCATAGTTGCCTTCGGTAATATTCAGACAGTCGGTTTGTTGAATGTAGAGCATCTTAAAAAGTCTATTGTCATTCAAGCGTGCGCTAGCGCCGCAGGAATCCGGTTTGACTTGCCCCGCCACCTCTTTTTATACCGTTTTATTCCGTGCCAGTTCGCATAACAACTGACCGTTTTGCTTTGTCCAGTAGCTTTCGTCGCATACGATAACCAACTTCTTTTTGACTCGGCTGATCGCCGTATTTAATATAAGCCGTCCGTTACTTCGCGGATTATTAGAGTCGGTAAAGTATTTATCGGTCGTGTCGCAAACGCTTAAAATAACCGTATCCCACTCTCGCCCTTGCGAGCCGTGGACGGTCAAAATGTTATCGCCGATAAACCGATAGCAATTTTTTCGCAGTAACGACACTTGATTTTTATACGGTGCCAAAACCGCTATATCGCCAAGCCTTAGAATGTTTTTGCGTAAAAATTCGCGTATAGCCTCGGCTTCGTCGGGATTTGCGCGCTTCTTATCCGTCAATGTCCGCTTAGGCGCGTTGATAATTTCAATCGTAATACCGTCCGTATTTTTGCTGTTTAATTGCGTTTTGTAAACGCTGCGGCAAAGAATATCTAATAGATTTTGTCCGAACCGGTAAGTTTCCGTAAGGTTTATCTTTTCCATTTTTTGAAACGACGGCGGAAGCTTTTTCATATAGCGGGCGAATTCAGTTTCCGTCCCGTTTTCGATTAAATCCGCCAAATATAACGCCGACTGCGCCCATACGAATACTTCACGGTTTTCCTCCCCCGCGATAAGGTCATCGTCCATTTCACACACCGGCGGCAGCTGAAAATGGTCGCCTAAAAAGGTTACGGGAATCTTGCCGCTAAATAATGCCGCCGCTTTCACAAGGCTGCAATAACCCGCCTCGTCCAAAAAAATACGGTCGAACATAGACGGATTGCCGCCTTGCGAAAAATATCCTATGTAATGGTCAACCGTGCAGCCTATAACCGATAACGCGTTTATCCTGCCGTCCGCAGTCTGATTTTCGTCCTCTGCGAGCTGGTCGTTTAATTCCTCAATCCGCTTCTTAATTTCATCTGCGCCGTCATCTGCGTAAGCGGCGTACAGCTTTTGCTTTTCGGCAAACTCACGCTCCATATTCCCGAGCATTGCCTTTGCCGCGCCTGAGAGCGTGCCGTTTCCGCTCGCCTTCGCTTCCAAAGCGGCGACAATCTCACTCATCGTTTCGCGTTCGGTTTTGAATTTTTGAATATCCTCCAACAATTCCTTTTGCTTTGTTAGCGCCGTTATGATTTGCGACACGCCGCGTATTTCCACAACCTCCGGGAAGCTGTCGGCAAACGCTTTACTCGGCGTACCTAAGCGGATAATATTATTGCGGTCTACGCCCTCGGCATCAAAGCGTTCGATTACGCATTTAAGCGATTGCTCGATTGCGTTATTGGTCGGCGCGACGATTGAAACTTTCTTGCCGGCGCGAAATAAATTGAGTACGGCGTTTACTAGCACATACTTGGATTTCCCGCTGCCGGGCGCGCCCCAAACATACGAAAAGCCGTGATTTAAGCAAAACTCAACCGCTTGTTTTTGCCCATCCGAAGTGCCCTCAACCGCCGTCAATTGTGTAAAGGTCTTTGGCGGCGGCAAAACGACCTCATGACTTTCAAACCACTTGCCGGTACGGGAAACCAAATATTTCAAATCTAAAACTATTTTAACGTCCTTTTGCTCAAAATTCTCTAAGCCGGTCAGTTCCTCTTTTGCTTTTTTGTTGATTACCTGAATAACAAGATCCTTTTTATCCTCGTCCCAAAGTATGATTTTAACATGGTTTGGTAAATAGGCTTTATCTCGCGCCCAAAGCATCAGTTGGTCGGTGTTTTTCAACTTTTTGTCCAGGCGCAATCGATACAGACATTTTTTGCCCGCGTCCTCAAACACGCGCTCCGTACCAACCGTATCAAAAAATATAAGCCCCTTGCCGGTCTCCTCCAAATAGTCGTAATATTTCCTTGAGCCGATTATAAGCGGTTCATTTATGCCTTGCATTTAATGCGAATCTCCTTTGATTATATTTTATTCTTACCGACGAAGAACAGGTACGACGGCGGGTAATAAAGTTTACCGTGTTATCCCTTAAACTCATGGAGCGCAAGCGAGCGTTCGGCAAGCTGTTTTTGCTTGTCGGTTACGCCTATATAAGAAATATAACAGTCGTTTTTGGTTTTGTTGATAACAATGCCTATCGCGGGGTTTTCATGCGGATAGCGTTCACATTTGTCGTAATAGTCGACAAGCCTTTGCATTTGCTCTGTCTCCGCGGCATTAGGAAGCCCCGTCCGAATATTTATAAGGACAACGGAGTGGATTTCAATGTTGTACATTTCTAAATCTACGTAACGGCATTCGCCGTTTTCAAAAACAATTCTCTTCTTTTGCCCGGAAAATGCGAATCCTTTTTGTAAACTTAGTAAATGCTGCCATAGCTTGGTTAACACCTCGTTTTTCATCCTTTATTTTTTACCTCTTATTAAGCTTATAAGCCGTTTTGCGGTCAGGAGTTTTGATTTTGAGAAAATCGGTAAGTGCTTTGACCGCATAACCCTTTCTTCCCGCGCCATAGCGCGGTGCCGCCGCAACGCGAATTGCATATCGTCAAAGTCGCCGACAAGA
>JAITNT010000095.1 GCA_031290295.1 Clostridiales bacterium | reverse complement strand
TTGCCAATCGTTACAAAAAACTTGTCCGTATCTAAACCAAAGTTCTTTAAGTCATAACTATTTTGCAGTTTTTCCAGTTCGGCAAACAGTTTTCCGTCATCGAATCCCGTTTCTAAATTAAGCGCGTTGTGGGCTAACATAAGCACGACGTTCGGTTTCAGATAGGCGGTCGAGCCGTATGCATGGAAGCTCCGTCATTCCAAGAAGCTTTGCCGCCTCGATTCGCCCGTTGCCCTCTAAAATAATATTATCTTCACCCGCTACCGCCGCGGGTCGTTAAAGCCAAACTCTTTAATCGAGCTCGCTATATGTTTTATCTGCTCGGGAGTGTGAATTTTAGAGTTGTTCGGATACGGCGTTAGTTTCTCAATCGATATGTATTCGATTTTCAAGTTCTCATTATTCATTTAATTGTACCGTCCTTTTCTTGCGAGCGGCATTAGCCGTAATTCTTTTAACGTTTTTTCCAACTGCTTATTGCAGTCGCTCAGCGTTTTGTAGTGTTCGTTTTCTTTGACCAAAACTTTTGGCGTTTTACCGTCCGAACATATTCCGGTAACGATTTTTACGTAGCGTTCGGGGTTCTCGTTAAACTTTCGCCACGCTCTGTCGCGAATAATTTTTGTTTGAACATATTGCCAAATAAGCTCAATATCGGCGGCGGTTTTTACGTAATTTGTCGCGGAAATAATTTGCCCGGCTATCTTTATCCAGACCGCCCGTTCCTCATCTGTTAGATTAGGCGGAGCGTCTAATAATTTGTTGCTTTCCGCAAGCCGTTTTTTAGCGCGAGCGGCAATTTCTTTTTGCTCGCGCTCCTCTTCTCTACGGCATTTTTCCGCATCTTCATCAATCCACATTTTTTATTTTTCTCCTTTTGGTGGCAACAAAAACGGGAGCAGTACGCTTTTATATAAAAAGCCGCCGCACCCGTTAAGTCATCGTTTTAGATTTTGATTCGTTTTCTCTCTATTTTAATTATACCATACTGTGTCAATACTTTGTAGGGTTTTGTGTCACAAAATCTTAAGAAATTTTATGCCGCCGGAAAAAGTACAAACACCCACTTCTTAGCGGTTTCATCAAAGCGGATAAATTCGCTCGAACCGTCGTAAAACACGCGCATATAATAATCGTTACCGCGCATTTTAACGTAGCGTTCGGTGAAAACTTGCGCGTCCTTAAAGCGCGAACTTCTCGGCGCAGTTAGATATTTTACTTTTCGCTCCTTTTGCGCGATGGTTAACACGTCGGATAATTTACCAACTATCAGCTTAATAAAATCAGCCTTTGTGCCTTGCCCAAACTTTTTAAGATAATTGACAATCAAATCCATATTTTATCTATACGAAAACTTTTATTGCCCCTCGTTTTGTATAATCTCATACAGCAACTGTCCTTTTTGCGTGAGCCAGTAGTTTTTATCGCAGACGATAACGAGCTTCTTTTTCACACGGCTGACCGCCGTATTTATAATCAGCCGACCGTTGCTTCGTTGATTGTTGGAATCGGTAAAATATTTGTCCGAGGTGTCAGATACGCTTAAAATCACGGTATTCCATTCGCGCCCCTGCGAGCCGTGTACGGTGAAGATGTTTTCGTTCAGGTACCTGAAGCATTGCTTTCGGATAGCCGCAACCTGATTTTTATACGGGCTTAACACCGCCGTATTGCTTAGCTCCGATAGGTGCGTTTGCAGATAATTTTTGACAGCGGTCACCTCGTCCGCATTCTCGCGCTTCTTCTCCGCCGGAGTTCGCCTCGGCGCGTCTATCACCTCGATAACTATATTCTCCTTTCCCCCGCTTTTCATAGGCGCGCCGTAAACCCCGCTTGACAATACGTCCAAAAGATTTTGTCCGAAACGGTACGTAGTATCGAGATTTATTTTCGGCATCGCCTCGAATGACGGCGGCAGCTTGCGGTAATATTCAGCGTATGCCGACTCCGCTCCGCCGGTTATCAATTCGGCGAAATAGAGCGCGGATTGCGCCCATGTAAATACCCCTTGATATTCCTCGGTTTCTATTAAATCGTCACCGGCTTCGCATACCGGCGGCAACTGAAAATGGTCCCCGATAAAGGTTACCGGAACACCGCTACTAAACAGCGTCGCGGTCTTAGCAAGGTTACAATAGCCCGCCTCGTCTAAAAAAATACGGTCGGCAAAAAGCGTTTTCACCGCTCCGTCGGTCGGCGAACAATACCCGATATAACCGTCAAGGGTACAACCGATGACGGACAGCTTTTCTATCCGCCCGTCTGCACCCGCGCTTTCCCGCTCGTCAATTTCGGCGTCAAGCCGCGCTATCTCCTCCTCTATATCCTCAGTTTCGGCGGTTTCATATCCGGCGTACAGCTTTCCCTTTTCGGCGCGGTCTTTCTCCAAGCCTTTCAAAATTGCCTTGACTGCGGCGTATGCGCCGTCGCCTTTGTTCTCGGCAAGCGACTTTTTTAACTCCGCAATAATGTTTTCGTCACTTTTAAACTCCCGCATATCGGTCAGTCGCGCCTTTTGCTTTCTTATCTCAATCAGCTTTTGCGACACTCCCGAGATTTCGCACACCTCCGGAAATTCGTCGGCAAACGCCTTGCTCGGCATTCCCAAACGAAGAATATTTTTGCGGTCGATGCCGTACTTATCGAACAGATAAATAACGCATCTCAACGCCTGCTCTATCGCGTTGTTAGTCGGCGCGGCGATAATCACTTTCTTGCCGTTTTTATAGCAATTAAGCACGGCGTTTGCAAGCACATATTTTGTTTTGCCCGTTCCCGGCGCACCCCAAATATATGAGAACGATTCGGAAAGCGCAAACCGCACGGCTTGCATCTGCCCGTCGGAACACCCGTTGTAGTTTTGAATATTCGTTGTTTTCTCGGCTCTTGTCGGCAACTTCGCCTCGCGCGTCTTAAACCAATCCTCCACGCGCTTTACTAAAAATTTCAAATCAATAACGACCTTTATATCGTCAAGGTCGAAACCATCTATCCCTTCAAACTCGCCCTTTGCCTGCTTGTTGACAACCTGAATAAATAAATTCTTTTTTATTTCATCCCAAAAAATTATTTTAACGTGATTAGGGAGATATATCTTACCCCGAACCATCGCTTGCAGCATTTCCGTATTGTTTAGCTTTTTCTCTAAACGGAATCGATACAAAACCTTTTTGCCTGCGCCGTCCGTCACCTTCTCTACTTGTAAAACATTAAATAAAATCAACCCCTTACCCGTCTCGGCAAGGTAGTTATAATATTTCTCGGACGCGCCGACTAATAATTCTTCGATTTCGCTCATGCTTTATCGCTCCGTGTAATATTTATTATATCCTGATACAGCGCGGTCTTTTTGTCGCCTACTTTAGCGTCTATGTGGTAATGCCCGAAATACCAATGCTTGTATTTAACCA
>JAITNT010000205.1 GCA_031290295.1 Clostridiales bacterium | reverse complement strand
CGCATACCGGTCAAGCACAACCCCTTGTCCTCCGGCAAACTGCATAAATGGCGTACGCCCATCCTTGGCGTTGTCGATTTCGTATCCTATCGCTAATACACGTGATTAGGGCACTCCCTAAAATTAAAATTTTTTTTATTATTTATTGAAAATCTATTGACAAAACGGTTTTTTATTTGATACAATAGTATTAAGTTAATAATAGTAGTATTGTTTATTACTAAATCGATTTCGTGAAGAGTATCGTAGAAAAATCCATTCGGAAAGCATACGGAGGGAGGTGATAAAGGCAACAATAATGTGAACGGGCAAAGCAAAGGCGGGAGTGGGCAAAAAATGCGTTCAGGTTCGTTCAAGTTTGTCGTTATATTTACTAAATCGATTTCGCAACGTTTCGGCAAACCGCAATCGACAAGCGGCGATTGGTAAAAAATCTGAACTTACATATAATAGACTCGCCATGAAAAGCCGGAATGCAAGGGAGCGAGAGAAAACCGAATATCAAAAAGACTGCGGACGTGCGATGCGGAAAGCGAAAGAAGAAGCGGTCGATAAATCGGGTACCCGATTTATCATTCTTAACAAGTTAAGAATGATATAAAAACTCTAAAAGAAAATTCAAAAAATCGCGGACATAAGCGCGGTATGAGAGCGAAAGAAAACAAGTTGTTAAAATAAAAAAACCGGCGCACAGGCGTGCGCGGTATAGGAGAAAGGTATGAAACGGAAATTGAGCGGATTAATCGCGGTGTTGATGATTTTGGCGAGCGGCTTTAGCTTTGCCGCCTGCAAAAAGAAAAACCCCGGCGAAATTTTGGTTTGGACGTTTACGGACGAGCTGAAGGGCATGATAGAGAATTATTATCTGCGCGACAATCCCGATGAAAAGGTCAAGGTCGAGGTTTATCCCGACGAGATTTATCAAACGAAGTTGGACGGCGTTTTAAGGACGGGAAAGGATATTCCCGACGTTATGGCGCTTGAAATCAGCTACATACAAAAGTACGTGCAAAGCGGCAAGTTGTTGAGCCTATCCTCCGACGGTTTGAATATGGAGGAAAAGGCGAACGAGGAGTTATACGGCTATACTGTGGACGTGGCGCGCGACGCAAGCGACAGGGTTATGGGCTTGGCGTGGCAGGCTACCCCGGGCGGCTTTTTCTACAGGCGCAGTATGGCGACCTCGTTATGGGGCAAGTCAGACCCGGCGTTTGTGCAAACTAAGCTGGACACGTGGGATAAATTTATGACCGTCGCCGCCGAGCTTAAAGCGTCGGGCGACAAAAGGATAATGTCGTCGCTTAACGGCGATATGAAGGTTTTCCTTTCACAGCGCGAATCGCCGTGGATTGTGGACGATAAGCTGACTATCGACCCGGTTATGGAGCAGTATCTCGACCATATGCGCGCGTTACAGTACGGCAACGGCGCGGCACAGCAGGGTATGTATATCAACGAAACCGACGAGCGCGGCTCGGGGTGGTACGTGGATATGTCGCAAAACAAGGTGTTCGGCTATTTTCTGCCCACGTGGGGCTTGCATTTTGACTTAAAGCCCAACGCGAGCGCGACGGCGGGCGACTGGGGATTGATACAGGGTCCGGCGCAATACTTTCACGGCGGCACGTGGCTTTCGGGCTATAAGGACAGCGCCAACAAGGAGGGTATCGAAAAGCTCCTGAATTATATCATTTTCAACGAGGACTTTTTAGAGGAATGGGCTGAAAATACCGGCGATTTTTTAAGCAATAAGCGTGTCGTCGATAAAATCAAGGACGATTACACCGAGCCGTTCTTAGGCGGACAAAATCACTATCTTATGTTTTCGCAAATGGTTGACAACATAGCCGCGCGCAATATAACCGGAAGCGACAGCGCGATAAACGGCATCTTTAAGGAGGTGGCTATAGCGTATTCGTTGCAGGACGCGGACGTTAAAACGAAGGAAGCCGCGTTAGAAAGATTCAAAATATATTTTACCGATTCCTTTCCGACCCTGACGGTTTAATTTAGGCGCGCGAAAACGGCGAATGAGGTAAAAACCGCAAAAAAGCGCGGAACGGCGTAAAAAAACTAAAAAGACGTGAAAGAAAAACGACGCGAAGGAAGCGGGAAAAAGATATGAAAAGAGCAAGCAAAAAACTGGATTACGGAAAATACGGATATTTCTTTATCCTGCCGTTTTTCGTAGTGTTTTTAGTATTCCAGATTTATCCTATGTTTTATACGATAAATCTCAGCTTTACGGATTTAGCGGGGCTTGCGGATAAATACAGTTACGTCGGGCTTTCCAATTATAAGCTGTTGTGGAACAACGTGATGTTCCGCAAATCCATAGGGAATACCTTTATAATTTGGATTGTGAATTTTGTACCCCAAATACTCGCGGCGTTGTTTTTCGGCGCGGCGTTCACCGCCGTAAGCGGCAAGCTGAAAGGTATAGGCTTTTTTAAGGTAGTATTTTATATGCCCAACATTATAACCGCGGCTTCCGTCGCCGTCATGTTCAGCTCGCTGTTTATCTACCCGTACGGGCCTATCGACCAGATTTTGCGCAAGGCGGGCATTTTGCCGTACAGCTTCCAGTTTATGCGCAGCGAAACGTGGTCGAGGCTGATTATCAGCTTTATACAGTTTTGGATGTGGTTCGGGCCGACTACCATATTGTTTATAACGGGTATACTCTCTATCAATACCAGCCTTTACGAGGCGGCGAGGGTAGACGGCGCGACCCCGACACAGATGTTTTTCCGCATTACCCTGCCGCTTTTAAAGCCGATTATGATTTACATACTCGTCACAAGCGTAGTAGGCGGCTTGCAGATGTTCGATATACCGTTCCTTTACGCGGGCGGCGGGCCGAATTATTCGACGCAAACCTTAGCCGTTTTTATCTATAATCAGGCGTTTACGGGGCAGAACAACTATAATATAGCGGCGGCGGGCTCGGTTTATCTGCTGATTATGGCGATAATTTTAAGCCTGTTTATTTATCGTGTTCTCAACCGCAAGGACCGCGACGAGGAGCAGGAAACGGCGAGAACGAGCCGCAGGCTTGGCAAAAGGAGGAGCGCGAAATGAAAACCGCAAGGCTTGTTTTGTTGTACGTAATATGTATTTTTTTCGTCCTCTTATGTCTGTTTCCGTTTTGGATGCTGTTCGTCAACGCGACGCGTTCAACCGTCCAGATACAGCAGGGCGTGGCGTTTTTCCCGTCCGTTCATTTTTTAGACAATTACAACGGGCTTATGAAAAACGGTTTTATGCTGTACAGGGCTTTTTTCAACAGTCTGTTCGTTTCGCTAAGCTCCACCGTAATCGCCATATACTTTTCGGCTCTTACGGCGTTCGGATTTTTCGCCTATAACTTCAAATTTAAAAAGGCGTTGTTCAATATAATTTTATTGATAATCATGCTGCCCGGTCAGCTCGGAATGATAGGCTTTTATCAGTTTATGCTGCAGATAGGACTCACCGACAGCTACATTCCGCTTATAGTCCCCGCCGTAGCGTCTGCGGGAACGGTGTTCTTTTTGACGCAATACCTGCGCTCGTCGTTTCCTCTCGAGCTTGTCGAAGCCACCCGAATCGACGGCGCGCACGAATTTATGATTTTTAACCGAATCGTTCTGCCGATTATGTCGCCCGCCTTAGCTACCATGGCGATTTTCGGAGTCGTCGGCTCGTGGAACAGCTACGTAATGCCGTTGATTTTAATCAGCTCTAAGGACAAATACACCATGCCCATGCTGATACAGCTTCTTAAAACCAACATTTACGCCACCGACTACGGCGCGATGTTTTTAGGACTGTTTTTTACAATGCTGCCGTTGATTATAATTTATTTACTGCTGTCTAAATATATCATACGCGGCGTGGCTATGGGAGGAATCAAGGAATGAGCGCGAAAAAAATACGCCGGTTTTTATCGGTTATCTTAAGTATTATTCTTACCGCCGCGCTTTTCGGCTGTAAAGCTCCGAAGTCGCCGGCCGAGCCGACGCTAAAGGACTATTACGCGGATTATTTCCCTGTAGGCGCGGCGCTTACGAACGGCGCGGCAGTTCTTTACGAGGATTTATTGCCGCACTTTAACAGCTTAACGTGCGAAAACGACATGAAATGGGAGGCTTTACAGCCCTCCGCGGGCGCGTTCAGTTGGTCGTACGCGTCAACCGACAACGCGGGTAGACTCGTAGATTTGGCAAAGGCTAACGGTATGCGAATCAGAGGTCACGCGCTAGTATGGTACAGGGCTATGCCGTCGTGGGTGTTGCCTAATGGGACTACTAAGGAGCGCGCGCTTGAAAGACTCCGCGCGCATATAAACGCGGTGGTCAAGCATTTCGGAAGCGACGTTTATTGCTGGGACGTGGTAAACGAGGCTATCAAGGACAGCCCGTCCGCGTCGCAGGTTGCAAGCGGCGACATTTACCGCGCGGGCGGCGAGGTGTCGGGCGCGTCCACCGCCGACTGGTACGCGGTTTGCGGCAAGGATTATATTAAGGAAGCGTTTATCGCGGCTAAAGCGGCGGTTGACGAAATAGGCGCGGACATAAAATTATATTACAACGATTACGGGCTTAATTCGGCAAGCAAGCGCAACGCGGTTATCAAAATGATAACCGAGCTGAAAAGCGAGGGCGTTACGGTAGACGGCGTAGGTATGCAGGCGCATTACAACGTAAGCGGCTTTAAAATATCGGACTTCGAGAACAGTGTTAAGGCGTTTACGGATATGGGGCTTGACGTTCAGGTTACCGAAATGGACGTGTCGATTTATCCGTGGGGCGCGGAGTCCGTTCGTTACGAAGCCCTGCCGGAGGATATAGAGCTTATTCAGGCGGAGGTTTACGGAAGCGTGTTCGAGGTGCTGCGCAACTATTCCGCCGTCGGTTCGGACGGCAAGGGTCATGTGACGGGCGCGACCTTTTGGGGCGTGGCGGACGACGTGACGTGGCTTGACGACGACCCCGTAAGGGGCAGAAAAAACTGGCCTTTGATATTTGACGGGGAATATTCGCCTAAAAAAGCGTATTATTCGATTATAGATTTTTAATATAGATTTTAATAGGTCAGGGAGGATTGTTGATTATGAAAAATATGAAAAAAAGGATTTCGGTTTTACTGGTAATACTGATTACGGCGGCGGTGTTCGGCTGTGAGAGTCAATCGATTTATTCGGTTACCGTCGTGGGCGGCAGTGCGGACAAAAAGACGGCGGCGGCAGGTTCTACCGTGACGCTTACGTCGGACGCGCCCGTCGGTAAGGAGTTTTACTACTGGCAGCCCGATAAAAGCGACGTGACGGTTACCGACGGCGGTGAGTTTACAATGCCCGCCCGCAACGTGACGGTCACGGCGGTTTTCAGTACAAAGCAGTATACGGTTACCGTAGAGGGCGGCAGTTACAACGGCTTACCCATTTACGGACAGGCTATTACGCTTACGCCGACCTACCCCGAAACGTTTTTAGACTGGGAAGTACTCGGGGGCGGTATAGTGATAACGGATAATTCGTTTACTATGCCCGCCGCCGACGTTAGTATCGCCGCCGTTTATTCCGAGCCGTTGCCGCAATACGACGTGACGGTTACCGGCGGCACGGCGAGTCCGTCAAAAGCTGTCGCCGGAACGCTTATAACTCTTACTGCCGAACCGCCGTACGGCGAGCAATTAGTGCAATGGAACGTAATATCGGGCGGGGTAGTAATAGAGGACGAAACCTTTATTATGCCCGAAAACGACGTGGAGGTTGAAGCGGAATTTGAAACGATTCCCCACGACACCTCGCTTTTGAGATACGCGTACGAGGACTATTTCCCCGTGGGCGCGGCGGTGCAGCCGAGCGAGATTACCGCTTATAAAAATGCGGGGCTTTTACAGCACTTCGGCAGTCTTACCGCCGAGAACCACATGAAGTGGAACAGTCTGCAAAGCACGCAGGGTACGTTTACGTGGAGTAACGCCGACTCTATAGTAGCCGCCGCAAAGCTGAACGATTCGGTAGTGCGCGGTCACGCCTTGGTCTGGTACAACGCGCTTCCGTCGTGGGTTCTCGCAAACGGGACGACAAAGGAAGAGGCTATTACCAGAATGAAAACGCATATAGACACGGTTGTCAAGCATTTCGACAGTACGGTTTATTGCTGGGACGTAGTAAACGAAGCGATTCTCGATACTCCGACGAATAATCAGATAACGAACAATACGTTTTACCGTACGACGGGTTGGTACGACGTATGCGGCGCGGACTATATCGCCGAGGCGTTTAAGGCGGCGCGCGCGGCAAACGCGAACGTCAAGCTGTTTTACAACGACTACAATATGATTTACGCGACTCACCGCAACGCCGTGGTTAAAATGGTTCAGGGCTTGCAGACCGCGAGCGTGCCGATTGACGGCATCGGTA
This sequence comes from Clostridiales bacterium, assembly GCA_031290295.1. Classification (GTDB taxonomy): domain Bacteria; phylum Bacillota; class Clostridia; order Christensenellales; family DUVY01; genus JAITNT01. Next base: position 1,350 of record JAITNT010000205.1, on the reverse strand, counting down.
TGCAGTCGCACTTTAATATCTGGGACTTCAGTGCGACGGCGTTCGAGCAAAGCGTACAGACGTTTATCAATCTCGGACTCGACGTTCAGGTGACGGAGCTCGATATGTCGCTTTATAAGTCTACGGAAACGTCGTCGCTCGTGTTGTCGGGAGATGAGCTTACCTCGCGTTTGGCGACACAGGCGGCGCAATACGCCGAAATTTTCAGGATAGCGCGAAAATACGCGGGTGATAACGGCGCGGGCAAGGGGCAGTTTACTGGCATTACCTTTTGGGGCGTGGCGGACGACCATACATGGTTACCCTCCGGCTCGTCTCCGCTTTTGTGGTACAAGAATTTTGCGGCAAAGCCCGCGTTGGCGGCGATACTCAATTTTTAACTTAACGGCAAAGGAGAGCTTTTCAGAGTGAAGGTCAAGGACGGTTTTATTTTCGGAGCGGCGACGTCCTCTTATCAGATAGAGGGCGGACGGAGCGCGGGCAACCGCGCCGACTGTATATGGGACGACTTTTGCGACTCGAAAAAGGTCGCCAACGGTCATAACGCCGATATCGCCTGCGACCACTACAACCGCTACGAGGAGGATATCGACTTATTGCTTAATTTAGGAGTCAGCCATTACAGAATGTCCGTGGCGTGGGGCAGAATATTTCCCGCGCCGGGCAAATTCAACCGCGAGGGCATGGATTTTTACGTCAGACTGCTTACCGCCCTTAAGGCTAAAAATATTAAAGCGTGCGTCACGCTGTATCATTGGGATATGCCCAAATGGCTTCAGGATATGGGCGGCTGGGAGGTTCGGGACAACATCGGGCATTTTCTGCAGTATGCTGAGGCGTGCTTTAAATACCTTGACCCGCTTGCCGATATGTGGATTACCCACAACGAACCGTGGTGCGCGTCGATATTGTCTAATTATTTGGGCAGACACGCGCCCGCGAAAACCGACCTTTCCGCCGCCCTCAAGGTGGGGCATAACATACTTCTTTCGCACGGCATGACGGTTAAGCTGTACCGCGAAAAATCCGGCTTTAAAAAAATAGGCATAACCGTCAATCTGAATCCCGTTCACCCTAAAACCGAAAGCGCATCCGACCGCCTCGCCGCCGCTAACTTTGACGGGAATTTTAACCGCTGGTTCTTAGACGCGCTGTTTAAGGGGGCGTATCCGTCCGACATGACCGCGTTTTACAAAGGGCTTATAGGGGATTTCTCATTTGTCCGCGACGGCGATTTCGGCATAATCGGCGAGCCTTGCGACTTTTTAGGAATCAATTATTATCAATGCTCTATGGCGGAATACGACGCGGACGCGGAGCTGTTATTCAGAGAGGTTTGGGGCGCGTGGG
>JAITNT010000073.1 GCA_031290295.1 Clostridiales bacterium | reverse complement strand
AGATATGTCCAAAATCGAAGCGGGCAAGATGGAAATTTCGCTTGTCAGCTTTGAGTTTGAAGCGATGATCAGGCGCGTCATAAATGTGTCGGCTTTTCGTATCGATGAAAAGCGGCAGAGCTTCGCCGTACATATCGATAAAAACATTCCGCGCGCGCTTATCGGCGACGATCAGCGTCTGGCGCAGGTAATCACTAATCTGTTAAGCAACGCCGTGAAGTTTACCCCGGAGCAGGGAAGCATATCGTTGGACGCGGAGTTTGCCGGAGAGAGCGAGGGCATATGCACTATTTTGATTAAGGTTACCGACTCCGGAATCGGCATCAGCCCGGAGCAGCAAAGCAGACTGTTCGGTGTTTTTCAGCAGGCGAACAGCGGCACTACGCGCAAGTTCGGGGGCACGGGTCTGGGTCTTGCCATATCGCAGAATATCGTAGAGATGATGGGCGGACATATAAGTATAAAGTCCGAGCTTGACAAGGGCTCGGAGTTTTCCTTTACCGTTCGGTTGCCGAGGGACGAAGAGGCGGGCGTAAATGCGGTCGAAGCGGCGACAAAAACCGAGAATAAGGATTTAACGGGTCGCCGCATATTGCTTGCGGACGATATCGAAATCAACCGCGAGATCGTTATTACGCTGCTCGAGCCGTTCGGCATAGAGTGCGACTGCGCGGGGGACGGGACGGAAGCGGTACGGTTGTTTACCGAATCGCCCGATCGGTACGATCTGATACTTATGGATATGCAAATGCCCGAAATGGACGGCTGCGAGGCTACGCAGCATATTCGCGCGCTTGCTTTCCCGTCCGCCAAAACCGTACCGATCGTCGCCATGACGGCTAATGTGTTTCGCGAGGATATCGATAAGTGTATTAAGGCGGGCATGAACGACCATTTGGCTAAGCCTATCGACGCCGCAACGCTCGTAGAAAAAATCTCGCGCTATACAAGCCCTCGCTAAGAAATTTTGCATATTTTTTTTAGATTAACCGCGTAAAACTTTTTGACATTTTATTTAATAGGTGCTAAAATAGTCAAGAAGCATGGGGATATGGCTCAGTTGGTAGAGCGATGCGTTCGCAATGCATAGGTCAGGAGTTCGAATCTCCTTATCTCCACCACGTACAAAAACCACAATATATTGTGGTTTTTGTGTTATTATAGATACTACATGTTGTGTTTTTGGATGCGCAGTCACATTTTAGCCGCACGGTTATATTATTAAGACAGTCAAAAAGCCAAACAAAAAGCAATACGGTTGACAAAGACACCCGTTAACGCTTGACGGCTTCTTGTTTACGCGCAGTCTAAACGCTTGAGGCATGATTATACCGTATCGTCGGAATGCCTGAAAAAATATTGTATGCGGTTTATCTGTAAGCTTCTAAATAGTTTTGCGTTTCCGCCGACCAGTCGGCGTATTGAATCATGTATTCGCCGAAAAAGCCCGAGAAGACGTTTGAATCGAGGGCGAGCCAGTAATCGCAGTCGGCAAGGTCGGGATTGACGGCAAGCTCGCCACGAAAAAAGGAAACCAAACCCGAAAGCCCGTATTCTTTTAAGGTTATGCGCAGACGGATTACGGCATCGCGGTAAAGGCGTTTGCTTTGCTCCGTCGGTCTATCCGGCCATAAGCAAGCGATGGCGATATCCATAGGTACGCGCGCTCCGCGCTTATCGACCAACAGCGCGAGCAGTTCCTTGCTTTTGGCGCAAGAAAAGTTGAGGGATTTCCCGCGTAATTGTATATCGAAAAGCCCGAAAGCGCGGATACGCGCCTTGATGCCCGATTCTATGCAGAGCGCGGTCAAAAAACGGTATAACTCCTGAGAATCGTACGGCTTATAACAAAACCCTTTCAGGTTAGACCCGAGCCGCGCGGCGATTTCCTCCTCATTTTGAGCGTAACCGCTGATAAAAACGATACCGATACGCGGATTTATTCCTATCAGCTTTTCGGCAAGAGCCACGCCGTTGATACTAGGCATATTGATGTCCAAAAACGCGGCGTCCGGTTGTATCCGTTCCGCATATTCCAGGGCGGCGGCAGGCTCGTCCCGAAACATTTTGTATTCAAGCTCGGGATCGTCCACAACGTGCGTAAAAAAATTGGACAGCGCGGCTAATTCATCGTCTACAACGATTATTTTCATTTATTCACCTTGCTCCTTTGTTTTTTCGGGGGAGGGGAGGACAACCGATTGTTTGCGCCGTCCGTGCCGTCGCGGGGTCCGGGGATAGAAATAGTCACGGTCGTGCCCACGCCTATTTTGCTGTCGACATGAACGTCCGCATTCAAAATATATCGGAAACGCTCGCCGACATTTTTCAGTCCCACGGCGTTTTCACGTACCGCGCCGACGTCGAAGCCCGCGCCGTTGTCAGACACCTCGACGATAACGGCGCATTCCTCCGCTCTGGCGGCGATTTGAATACAACCGTCGGGCTTGGCTTGCGTTCCCGCGTATTTTATGGCGTTTTCCAGAATCGGCTGCAGGGATAAAACGGGTACGGAAAAATCGGTGTATTCCACGTTTAAGAGCAAGGTCAGCTTGTTTTGCCAACGCAGATTTTCCAGCTCGAAGTAGTTCAGCGTGTTCTCCAGCTCCTCCTCGAAGGGAATCAGCTCCTTGCCGTCGGAATCCACGTTCAGGCGCAGATGATGCGCAAACTTAGAAAGCGCGGCTTCCCCCGCGGCGGGGTCCGAGGTGTACATCGCTTGAATAGCCGATAGAGAATTAAAGATAAAATGCGGCTTAATCTGAGCTTTCAACGCCTGCATTTTTACGAGGTTTATTTCGTTTTCGTACTGCAACGCGGAAAGCGCGCGGTCGGCGGCGTTTTTTAACTGCAAAAAATGAACGATGCC
>JAITNT010000069.1 GCA_031290295.1 Clostridiales bacterium | reverse complement strand
CTTATACGGCGTTGCATTTTCCTAGCGTAGTTCTACTACGCTGGGAAAATGCGCCTTGTCTAAACCAAAAATCCGTTAAAATCTCCTCGCTTTCGGTAGTGTGAGCACGCCCTAATGTTTTTTAATATATTCGGACAAAATTTTTGCCGTTATGCCCTGCTCGGTAATTAATTCGGAGGCGGTTCCGTGCTCTATACCGCCGTCGCGGTAAGCGAATATTTTTACATTAGGGTTCTTAAATTTTTCCGATAGATATAACAGCACGTTCGCTCCGAAGCCGCCCGACCTGATGCCGTCCTCTAGGGTTATAACCGTTTTATCCTTTAACCTGTCGAGTACCGCCGTATCGAGCGGACGGATTGAACGGGCGTTATACAGGGCGAAGCATTTTGAATCGGTCTTTAACGTTTCGTAAGCAATGGAAATCATTCGGTCGCCGACGGCAAGAACGACATATTTTGATTTAACGTCGTTAAGGCATTCCCATTCAAACGGATTAAAGGCTTTTATCTGCCGCCCGTTATCGACGGCGGTACACGTTCGCGGATAACGGATAGCGAGCGGATGCGTTGCCGTAACGGAATATTCGAGCATGAAAGAAAGCTCGCATAAGTCCTTAGGCGCAAGAATTTGCATATTAGGAACGGTGTAGAAATAACTTATGTCGTACACGCCCTGGTGCGTCACGCCGTCCGGACCGGAAATTCCGGCTCGGTCTACGCAAAAAACTACCGGCAAATCCTGCAAGCCTACGTCGTGTAAAATTTGGTCGTACGCGCGTTGTAAAAATGTCGAATAAATGTAAACGTAAGGACGCATACCGCCCTTAGAAAGTCCCGCCGCTAACGTAACCGCGTGCTGCTCGGCAATCCCCACGTCGAAGAAGCGGTTCGGATAAAGATTAGCGAAGTTTTCTAACCCGACCCCCTCCGTCATCGCTGCGGTTATCGCGGTTATTTTGGGATTATTTTCCGCTATAGAGCATAATATATTACCCGATTTTTTTGAAAAAGACAACGCGGGCGTATCGCCGTTCGGACTGATTCCGTGAAAAGCCTCGGGATTAATCTCGGCAACCGGCAGTCCCCTGCCTTTTTTTGTCAGCAAATGCAACAACACCGGACCTTCCGCCTCGCGGGCAAAGTTAAGGTATTCTATGATTTCCGCGATATTATGCCCGTCGATAGGTCCTATATATTTTAATCCGAACTGCTCGAACAGCTTGCCGCCTACAAGCGCGTATTTTAACCGCTCCCTAAAGCCGTCCGCAAGCCTTACCGCGGACGCGCCGACTAAAGGCAGCGTTTCAAAAAAGCGGCGCGCGGAATGCTTGAATCTGTAATAGCTTTTGCTTATGCGGATTTTGGAAAGATACCGCGCCATTCCGCCTACATTTTGAGAAATAGACATTTCGTTGTCATTAAGAATGACAATCATGCGTGTTTTTGATGCGCCGAGGTCGCTTAACGCTTCGTATGCCATGCCGCCCGTAAGCGCGCCGTCGCCTATTATGCCGATAATATCATAGCTTTCACGGTTAATATCGCGCGCGCGTGCATAGCCCAGCCCCGCCGAAACCGAGGTGCTCGAATGACCGGTATCGAAAGCGTCGTGCGGGCTTTCGCTCGCCTTAGGAAAGCCGCTTAACCCGCCCTTAGACCGCAAACCGCGCAGCTCGTCCTTACGGCCCGTAAGTATTTTGTGGACGTACGACTGATGTCCGACGTCCCAAATCAATTTATCGTCGGGCGAAATAAAAACATAATGAAGCGCAATCGTAAGCTCGACGACCCCCAAATTTGAGGCAAGGTGTCCGCCCGTCAAGGTAACCGTATTAATTAAAAAGCTGCGTATTTCCCCGGCAAGCTGCTTCAACTCGCCGAGTGTCAAATTCTTTATATCCTCCGGGGACGTGACATTATCTAATATACGCATAATTCTCGCTATTTCTTATTTTTTTTGTCGGGAAAAACCGAAAGCGCAAGTCCCAGTACTTCTACGATTCTTTCCGCGCGGGTAATCGCCATTCTCTTAAAAAAAGCCTTTCCGCCCACGGTTACCGCCGCTATAATACTGCTTACGGCAATAGTGATAAGTATCGCTATGTAATCGCTATTCGCCCTTGCCGCCGCTATAAGTATAAGTATTATCGCGGCGCCCGCCGTGCCGCTTATAATGCCGCAAACGTCGCCTATGATGTCGCCGCAGATATTGCTGACCTTATCGGAATTTTTGAGAAGCTTCAAACTCGTCTTAGCGCCCTTCTGTTTCCGCGACGCCATAGCGTAAAAAGGCGTAATATCACAGCTCGTTACCGCGGTAGCTATCATATCGAATACGATATTCAAGGTAATCAGAATTATCAGCAAAGCAACCATTACGGCGATATTCGCCGCCGTAGGCATATCCTGTGTGCCGCGCACGACGGATTCGGATATTACCGAAAAAACTATCGTCAAAAAAAACGTTATTATAAAAGCCTTTATAGGCCAAACATAAAATTTTTTCTTTTTCCTTTGCTGTTGATTTCCGCGCGCGGACGGCGGCTTTTCCTCCGCCGTTTTTCGTTTCGCGTCCGGGTTTTTATTATTTTCCGTAATAACTATAGGTTCGTCGGGTAATTCGTCCATATCTCTCCATACCGTATCCGTTTGCCTTGTGCCCTTGCATAATCATATATGTAGATCGTTTGCAAAGCTTGCAAAAAAAAGTTCAAAAAAATTAAAGTGGTGACATCACGAGTAAACCTTGCGCCATTGGTTCAGTAGGATTTCCCTAAGCGGTACTTCCCGTCGCCGAAGAAGCAGTTTCCTTTTCGACCGCTCAACCCATCGTTACCGAATAGATAACTGAATCGCCTTAATTAGTGCACACTATAATCCCCGTGATATCAGACAGTCTAGAAGCTTTCCTTTGACGGCATCCGCTAATCTTAGCCTCTTTTGCAAAAGACGTTTCATCGGCAATAACCGCAAGTTGCCGGCCGGCAGCCGTGCGGCGTGAACCCGAATCCGCAGAATTTCGCTCAAGGCAGGCTACTCTGTACACAGCATTTAGCCGCATAGCAGGTTTAATTCTAAGGAGTAATATCTCCGATTAGGAAAATACCACCCGATTAGACCTCCACGGCTAACGGGTCATTTGGCTGTATGCCGTTACAGCTTGCCCGGTAGCCTTACTTCCAGCAACAACCCACGCTTGGGCAGCGTGAGCAATCACAAGAAACTTCATCGATGTGCCCGTTGACGCTATTTTAACTTCGTATTCAAATTAACGGATTCCGACTAGAATACTGCACCACTTTAATATTATTAGTATAACATAGCCTAAGCAAATATTCAATCGCTGCAAAATTAAATTTTTCTAATCTTATCGGATTAACTACCGTTCCGTCTGCAAAACGGTAAGAAAATCGACAAAATCTTTCAAAAAAGGTACTTCCTTGCTAAGCTTTGCCGCGGCCGCGCGCGCGCCGCTAAGAATAGCCGATATTATTTCTCTTGCTTTATCGACACCGACGGCTTTTACAAAAGACCCGTCGTCGCTTTCGGAATCCGCAAGGTCGTCGCTTATTTGAAAAGCGATGCCTATGCAATAGCAATATTCACACGCGGACTTCATATCGTCGATAGACGCGTTTGTGTTTATAAGAGCGGACACAACCGCGGCCTCGAACAGCTTTGCCGTCTTATAATAATAGACCGTGAGAATATCGCTAGGCATATCGGAGCCGTCTAGCTCGAGCGCCTGACCGCCCGTAACGCCTTTGAAGCCGAACGCCGAATTAAGAATAGTCCCCGCGGACGGATAGGTCGCAAGCAGCTCCGCCGCGGACGCAATAAGCGCGTCGCCCGTAAGCAGCGCTATAGCGTCGCC
>JAITNT010000053.1 GCA_031290295.1 Clostridiales bacterium | reverse complement strand
ATAATTGGTCGATGTCCACAATCCTCGGAGAAAACCTTTTTGAGCCTGGAAGCGACCCGTCAAAAAACACTAAATTCCTAGTATTCACGGCGGCCGTTATTGCGGCGGTAGATAATTATCAGGATTTATTACGCGTATCGGTAGCGAGCGCGGGCAACGACCACCGTTTGGGCGCCAACGAAGCGCCGCCGGCAATCGTTTCTATATTCTTAGGCGATGAAATCACCGCCGTAATCGACGCACTGTTGTCCGATAAATCCTCGGGCGCGCACGGCAAATCCGAGATGAGCTCGGGCGTTAACGCGCTGCCCTCTTTCACAAAAGACAGCACCGACCGCAACCGCACCTCGCCGTTTTCCTTTACGGGCAATAAGTTTGAATTCAGAATGGTAGGCTCGGCGTTCTCCATATCCGGTCCGAATTTTGTTCTAAATACTATCGTCGCCGAGGAGCTTGACGCGATTGCAGTCCGTATTGAAAAAGGCGAAAAGGTCTTGCAGGTTGTCAAAGACGTTATCAAGAAGCATAACCGCATAATTTTTAACGGCAACAATTACGCCGAGGAATGGGTCGTTGAAGCTAAAAAGCGCGGTTTGCTCAACCTCAAAAACACGGTTGACGCGTTGCCCCACTTCATTGCCGATAAGAATATCGCATTATTCACAAAGCATAAAATTCTCACGGAAGCGGAAATCCGTTCGCGTTACGAAATTCTTATGGAGAGCTATTGTAAGACCGTCCGAATAGAGGCTTTGACACTAAGCGACATTGTCCGCCATGATATTCTTCCCGCGACGGCGGCGTTCGGAACCGCCCTTGCAACGGGCGCGCTAGAAAAGAAAAAGCTAATCCCCGAGCTTGCCTGCAAGTCGGAAACGGAGCTGCTCAAGAAAATATCCGTTCTTTCGGACACGTTGTATACAAACGTCGCCGCGCTTGACAAAACAATCGCCGACGCAAAAAAGCACGAGGAATCCATAGTCGCTCACGCTAAGCATTACCGCGAGTCGGTACTCCCCGCCATGCTGTCCGTTCGGACGGCGACGGACGAATTAGAGGGTCTTGTCGGCAGCGCATACTGGCCGATGCCGACCTACGGCGAGCTTCTTTTCGGCGTATAAACCGCAATTGATTACGGACGCCTTTGCAATCGTCTTGCAGGGGTCGCGATGATAACGGCAACTCTAATAATAAACCTGCAAAAGGCTGTCTGACGCTTTATTTAAGACAGCCTTTTGTAATAGCCGGAAACCGAAGTGCAGCAAAATCGCGCGCTGGGAATGCGCATGGTTAAAAGCTGCTCTACTTACTCTCGGCTCTAAATCGGAGCGCAAGCAAAACCACGCATTTTTTCGGAGCATCGTTAACGCGGTTTTTTAAGCGGCGGCACGGTGGCGGGGGCGTTGCGGTAAAGACCTATGTGGCAGATGAAAGAAACGAGCGGGATTACGGCGGAAACGGCTATCGCCGTTTCCAAGTTCGCCGCGTTAGCCAAAAAGCCCGTTAACATCGGACCGATGCCCGCGCCGACGTCGCCCGCAACGGCGAGTACGGAAAATATCCACGCCCCCGAGGTGTGAAATTTTTCTCCGGCGACTACGAGCGTGCCGGGCCAAAGCAACGATACGGTAAAGCCGCACAGAATGCATGCAACCAACGAAACGGCGGGTACGGGAGACAGTCCCGCGACGAGATATAAACCCGCGGTAATTAGCGAGCCTATTATAAGCAGCTTATGCAGATTCAGTTTTTTGCCGAGGCGGCTGCCGTACAGCGTCCTTCCGAAGCCGAAAAGCGCGGCGAACATACACATTCCGAACAAGTCGGACGCCAGCTTGGAGAAGCCCAATGACAACTCCGTGAAAGTAGAAACATATTGATTAATTATCAGCTCCGAAGCGCCGCCCGCCATAATAGCGATACACGCGATGACAAAATACGGTGAAAAAAAGATTTTTGATTTCTTTTTTTCAAGCGTCTCTCTTTTGTCAAGCGGCGCGATTGAGAACGCAATAAACGATACTATCGGGATAATTGCCAAAAAATACAGTATAAGATTCCAATAAGCTTTGCCCGCGATAAATACATAGAGGCTGATTATTACGATTATAAATATCTGCCCCCACGCGTAGAACGAGTGAATAAGGCTCATTATCCCGCCCTTTTCGTTTTGTTCGGACGGAACGTTCTCCACTATCGGCGAGATAAGCACCTCCAGCATACCCGACGGGAACGAGAACAGTATTGTGGCGGTGATTATTCCTATGAACATATCGGTTTCGGCAAAAATATACGGCGTGGACGCAAAGAACAAAATTCCTATAAGCGACAACGCGAGCGCAATATTTACCTGCGGACGGAAACCGAATTTATCCACAAAAAACGTCAGCATAATATCCGCGAACACCTGCGTAATAAAGCCTGTACCGATTAATACTCCGAGCTGCCAAAGCCGAAAGCCGTACAAGGACATGAACGGGACGAACAAAATCGCCGTAACGCTTCCTACGACGGACTGATTCATTATCCCCAAAAAGCAAGCGAGAAATGTCTTTTTGTATTTTTTCGGTACCGCCATTAAATCAAATCCGTGCCGCGCCCGTTCTTCGGGCGGCTTGGGAAACGGCTTTGGCTACGGCGGCGGCTACGCGCTTGTCCAGCACGGACGGAATGATGTAGTCGGGTCGAAGGTCTTTTTCGGGGATAAAATCCGCGATCGCATGCGCCGCGGCTATCTTCATTTCATCGTTTATGTCGCTTGCTCTTACATCGAGCGCGCCGCGAAAAATCCCCGGGAAAGCAAGGACGTTATTAATTTGGTTAGGAAAATCGCTCCGACCCGTACCTACGATATACGCGCCCGCTTCCAAAGCAAGCTCCGGCATAATTTCCGGAGTAGGGTTAGCCATAGGGAACAAAATAGGATTCTTCGCCATACTGGCGACCATTTCTTTTGTTACGCAGTTAGGCGCGGAAACGCCGATAAACACGTCGGCGCCCTTTAATACCTCGGAAAGCGGGCCTTTTTTGTTCTTCAGGTTAGTTACCTCCGCCATTTCGGCTTTTTCCGCGTTCAAATTATCGCGTCCCTTATATATCGCGCCGAGCCTGTCGCAAAGCACTACGTCCCTGAGTCCCATAGCGATAAGCAGCTTGATAACGGCGATACCCGCCGCCCCCGCGCCGCTCGTGACTACCGACAAATCCCCGAGCTTTCTGCCGGTAAGCTTCATCGCGTTAAGCATTGCGGCAAGCGTAACTACGGCGGTGCCGTGCTGGTCGTCGTGAAAAATCGGAATATTGCAGCACGCTTTGAGCCTGCGCTCGATTTCAAAACAGCGCGGCGCGGAGATATCCTCCAGATTTATTCCGCCGAATGAGCCTGCGAGCAGCCTTACGGTATTTACTATGTCGTCCACGCTCTTAGAGCGTATGCATAACGGTATCGCGTCAACCGAGCCAAACGCCTTAAAAAGCACGCATTTCCCCTCCATGACGGGCATTCCCGCCTCGGGACCTATGTCGCCGAGTCCGAGCACCGCCGTACCGTCCGTCACCACCGCCACCAAATTAGACCGTCTTGTAAGCTCGTAACCTTTGTCGACGTCCCTCTGTATTTCCAAGCACGGCTCCGCCACGCCCGGCGTGTAGGCAAGCGACAAATCCTCGCGGCTTTCTAAGGGTACTCTGCATACCACTTCAATTTTGCCTTTCCAACCGTAATGCCTTTTGAGGGATTCCTTTGCGTAATCCATTTGTTATCTCCTATATGTCAAAATTCTTGCGTTCCGCGCCTATCGTAGTGCTTGCGTCATGCCCGGGATATACGACCGTACCGTCGGGGAGATTAAGCAATTTTGATTTAATGCTGTTAATTATTTCGTCATAATCGCCGTCGTCCAAATCCGTACGCCCTATATCGCCGCAAAAAAGCGTGTCGCCCGAAAAAAGCGCGTTCCCCGCCAGATAGCAAACGCACCCCTTGGTATGACCCGGCGTATGAATAACCTCGAAGTCGATACCGGCAAGGCTAAGGCGCTCGCCGCCTTTTAAGCGAACGTCGGGAACGGCGGGGTCAAAATCGGAAACCTTGTATTTATTGACCGAAACCTTGTCAAAATCCCCGTTATGGATATAGACCGTCGCGCCCGCCGCCTGCAAGGGCTTAGACGCCAAGGTATGGTCAAAATGCCCGTGCGTAAAAAGCACGGCGACGGGAGACAACCTGTGCGCCTCCAGCAAGCTCCGGACGCGGTTATACTCCGCCCCCGGGTCGATAACTACGCATTCCCCGCCGTCGTGTAAAAAAGCGATATAACAATTTGTGCGAATCGCCCCGAGCTTAACCGATAAAACTTCCATAAATCTTTCCTCCGACGATAGACGCGTTACGAAATTAAAATGAAATAGTCGGTACACCCGAATATCGTTAAAAATATTCAAAATACCGACTAACGCTTCATTATTGTAGCACAGACGACCCGACGTGTCAACAGACTGAACCCGCTCTAGCGCCGCTCCGCTCTAAAGACCGCTTTCGTTGCAAAACTAAACGGGGGCAACCGCATTTTCTTGCGGTTGCCCCGGCTTATGGGAGAACGGATAACGGCAAATATTAGTTACGCCACCTTTTTTATTGCGTCCGCGGGCTTCATTTTGCTCACCCTGTACGCGGGCAAAGCGGCGGATATTGCCGTTGTTAACCCGGAAATCCCTATTATCACGGGTATGACCGCAAAGTTAAACGATAAAACCGACGCGCCCGATAATGTACCGACTGCAAATAAGTAGTTAATAAGTATCGATAACGGAACGCAAATCATTATGGACACAACGGCGGTAATAGCGGCGATTATTCCGGCTTCCGATATAAATATCCGTTCCGTGTCTATAAGCCTTGCGCCCATCGCACGCAAGATTCCTATTTCCTTTTTCTTAGCCATAACGCCGCCGCTGATAAAATTCATTATTAACAGCATACTGAAAACAAGCAGTACTCCCGCCGCGCCCCAAAACACAATATCGAAAGCCGCAAATTTTAATTCAAACTCATATAGCCCTATTGAAAACGGCGAATAGATATAATAGTCGCTTTTTCGTAATTCTTTAATTAATGCGCCGGAGCTTCCGTCTACGCCGACCATAATCGCTATAGGATTTATGCTCGCCGGATACAGCTCGTCGAATGCCCTTTGGGGCACATATATTGTCCCGGAATTCAACATATTGTCCTGCGCTAAGTCAACGATTTTGTAGCCTAGCAGCGTCGCGATTATTCTGTTTGATTTATCCCTTATCCGTATCGAAATCGTTTCGTTTAGATGCTGCGGCATCGGCGATAAGAAATCGCCGTACTTTTGAACGCTCTCATTGAAAATTGAATTATATAAGTCGGCGCTCAAAATTATTTCATTGTCGGCAAGCGACGCAATATTCTCACCGTACTTGTTTTCACCGGCAAGCGCGACACCGAAGCCGTACTCTCTGTTAACGACGTTCGTACCCGCATAAATTTGTATATCGTGGTAAAGCAACGGAAGCGTGTTGTGGGTTTCTTGGCCTCCGTTGTATCCGATGTTAAATTGATATTCCGGCTTAAAACGCTTAATTATCGCGTCCCTCGAGCAGAATACCGATGAATATATAAAGTTGCAAACGTATTGGTCTATCAATCTTTCATAATCGGTTTCAGCATCATATCTTTGCATTATTTCAGAGTAATTTGTGGAAATTATGCCGCCTATCGTCGCGATTTTTTGCTCGGAGTCAATTAAAGTTTTACCGGCCCTGGCCCACAAATCTACTCCGATTAACTCGTCCGCCGGAACATCCCGGGTCAAGTCGTGCGAAACTCCCTGCCCGTCGATATAATAATAGGCTATAGCTAGACCCAATTCGCCAAAACCGTCGTCAGTAACGACTTCTAAGTCTGATAAAATGTATACCATAAAATCCGTCAGGTATATTCTGTCGTCCGCTAACTCTAAATAACCGGGAAGCAAATCACATCTCGTAAGCGACTTAATATCCTCGGGCTTATTAATAGCGACGGTAGAATCACCGCCTCCGATAAGCTCGCTTATATACGGAATTGAAAACCAGTACGCATTATATAAGCCGTAGGCGGCCAAAGAATTATCAGCGTTGGCAAAGTCGTCAAAAACCGTTGACGGAACGGCTTTATTAATATTGAATATCCGATTTTGAGTGATACCTTTATTTTCGGTAATATCTTTTATTTGACCTGCAAAAAAAGCGGTAACGCCCGCCTTACCGATATTCTTCGCTATTTGTTTTTCCGTGCTGTATGTCGAAATAATAAAGGAAATTCCGAACAAGGCGATTGCGATTACGGACAAAGCGACAGAAGCAATCAATTTTGCTTTCTTATGATTTAACGCGGAGAAAACGAACTTAAATACGCTCTTATTAGAAAGCTTGGCGTTTTTAAGCCTAGGCAAATCAGTATTTGCGGAGCTTACATATTTATCGTTTTCGGAAGCTTGCTTTTGGGTATCGTCGGCGATTCTTCCGTCCTTTAGCTCGATAACCCTGTCGCCGTATTCTCTTGCCGAATCCTTATCGTGCGTTACTACGATTACAAGCCTGTCCCCCGCTAACGCCTTTAAGAGCTGTATTATATCCTTACTCGTAGTCGAATCGAGATTCCCGGTCGGCTCGTCGGCAAGAATTATATTCGGGTTTTTGATTAACGCTCTTGCGATTGCGACCCTTTGCTTTTGCCCGCCGGACAGCTCCTCGGGATACCTGTCTATCAGCCCGCTCAGGTCGACGGCTTCCAACGCCTCGTTAACGGTTTCATCGTTTACGCTTTCGCCTTTCATCTCTCTTGCAAGCGAAATATTCTCAAAGACGGTCAACGTATCTAACAAGTGAAATTCCTGAAATACAAAACCGAGGTGCGTATTTCTATATGCATCGAGCGTTTTACCCTCTGCAAGCTTGCCGACGCCGTCCAGTATAATGCTGCCGGAGGTAGGGCTGTCAAGCCCGCCAAGCATATTTAACAGCGTAGACTTGCCGCTGCCGCTTTTGCCGACGATAAAAACCAAGCCCCGCGCGGGCAGCTCAAAGCTGACGTCGTCTAACGCGACAACCTCTTGCCCGGACCTTGATTTATATGTTTTTCGTATATCGCTTAGCTTTATCACTTAACGCTTCCTTTCGGACGATTTTATATACTTACGGCGACCGAGCCGTACGGCTATGCCGTACAAATCTATCGCGTAGTATTAATACTACTTTTTTATAAATTTATCAACCGTAACGGCTCTTTTAACTTAACGCTTCAAAATGTACTCCCGGATATTCCGAAGCATAAACGGAAAGCAAACCGGACGGAACATAAACGGTACATTCGTTTGGCAAACCGGAAAACATATCGTCCGCGGTTGCAGGTTTAGTAGTAGACAGAATCGATACCGAAGTTAACCTATCGCAACTTATAAATACGCGGCTGCCAAATGTGTTTACGCTTGCCGGAAATGTTATCTCCTCCAACGCGGTACAAAACGCAAAAGCATCCGCCCCGATGCTTTCTACGGTTGACGGCAAAGAAATTGCCTTGAGCGCGCCGCACCCTCCAAATGCGCTGCTGCCGATTTCTTTCACGTCTTCGGGAATAACGACGGACGCTAATCTTGTGCAACCGTCAAATACGAACGGGCTGATTATCTGAAGCCTTTCCGACAGCCCGATATCCGTGAGAGACGTACATCCCCTAAAAGCTCCGTCAAGTATTTCAACTACCGTGTCCGGTAAAGCTATTTCCGATATGGCAAGACACCCATAAAACGCGTAATAACCTACGCTCTCTAATTGCGTCGGTATGTTAATTTCTTTGAGGCTTTTACAACCGTAAAAAG
>JAITNT010000007.1 GCA_031290295.1 Clostridiales bacterium | reverse complement strand
ATACGAGGGAGAACCGCTTCAAGAGCGGGCGGCGACTGCGGCAATCGACGGCAAGTCACTCCTTGCTATTTTCCCGACGGGCGGCGGCAAGTCGATAACCTTTCAGTTGCCCGCGCTTGTTCAGGGCGAGGCGGTAAGGGGTTTAACGGTCATTATTTCGCCGTTGCAGTCACTTATGAAAGACCAAGTGGACAACCTTGAGCAAAAGGGAATTACCGACGCGGTTACGATAAACGGTGCGCTTGACCCGATAGAACGGGCAAAAGCCTATGAGCGTGTGGAGGACGGCTTCGCGTCCATTCTCTATATTTCGCCCGAGAGCTTGCGTTTAACGGACGGAAAGAGGAGTTAGAATCGTTACGCTTACGGCAGGCGCAAATACAAATGGAAATCGAGGATATAGACACGGAACTGTCCGTCCGAAAAGACATAACCGAGGGATTTAACGACTGGTCGCAAAAGTTCGACGATGCCTTGCCGAAAGATAAAAAAGCAATGTTGCTTAACATAATAAACCGCATTGAAATAAGCGAGGACGGAATAAACATTCAGTTTAAGGTGGAGTTATACCCGCTGAAAGACTTAATCCCGATTGAGGTGAAAATACCCGAAACGCCGTTTGAAACGTTAGAAACGCCGTCGGAAAGCGAAAACATAGCATTTTTAGCAGGGGCGGGCGATTTCGGCATCTCTAATAATACTGTAAAAAGGTCAATAACAACACGTCGCTTACGCTCCTCGCTAAGGACGAAAGAGGGCAAGTGATTGTATGGGGCGGATTAGCGGCGAAAGAGATGTTTCGACTGCGCGATAGCATTGGCATGGGCTTGTTTGGTTTGTATAGTGTACGGGTGGACAAGGAGAACCCGTACCGCTAGCGAGCGCCACGCGAAGCGCGCGAGCGGAATGACTGCGCGATAGCATCGAATAATGTTCTTTTTGCCGGGCGGCAAAAAACGGTCGATTTCGGGCGCGAAAATATAAATCGACAAATTATTCGCCGCGAAGCTTTTGCGCCGTCAAGATGTTGCCGAGGGCGCGTACGTTGATTATCAAAAAATATTTTATCAAAAAACCTGAAATTCCGTCATAAACGCTTTCTTTTTTTAGGGAAAAATGGTATACTGAAGCCGATAATAAATTCACGGAAAATCAAGCTTTTACAGGAGGTTGTATGGCAAAAAAGGATGCGGTAACGCAAAAGTATGACGAGAGCGGAATTCAGGTTCTCAAGGGTCTGGATCCGGTTCGCAAACGCCCGGGCATGTACATCGGGTCTACCGACGAAAAAGGGTTGCATCATCTTGTCAAGGAGATTGTGGATAACTCCGTAGACGAGGCCCTGGCGGGCTATTGCGATACGGTTCTTATCGAGATTCAGCGCGACGGCTCGGTCGCCGTAACCGACAACGGGCGCGGCATTCCTACCGGCGTGCTCAAGGATGAGAAGAAGTCCGCCGTAGAGGTCGTGCTTACCAAGCTCCACGCGGGCGGCAAGTTCGGCGGCGGCGCATACAAGGTGTCGGGCGGCTTGCACGGCGTCGGTCTTTCGGTAGTTAACGCGCTTTCGGAGTGGCTCGAGGTCGAGGTTTATCAGAACGGCAAGAAGTACGGTCAGAAATATAACCGCGGCGTGCCTATGCGCGACCTTGCGGTCATAGGCGAATCGGATAAAACCGGCACGAAAATAATATTTTATCCCGACGACGAGATTTTTGAAACGCTGGTTTTTAATTACGAAACTATCCGCAACCATATGCGCGAGGTGGCGTTCCTTAACAAGGGCTTTACGGTCATCCTCAAGGATTTGCGCGACGGCTTAGAGCGCGAGGAAACCTTCTGCTATGAGAACGGCATACTGGATTTTGTAGAATACCTTAACCACACCAAGGTAACGATGTTTTCTAACGCGATATACGTCAGCGAGGACTATAAGGAGGGGCTTGTAGAAATTGCGCTGCAATATAACGATACCTACGGCGAGGTGATTTATACCTACGCCAACAACATAAACACCGAGGAGGGCGGCGCGCATCTGGACGGCTTCAAGGCGGGGCTTACCAAAATTATCAACGATTACGGTCACAAGCTGAATATCCTCAAGGACGACGACAAGCTTAGCGGCGAGGATGCGCGCGAGGGCATAACCGCCGTAGTGTCCGTCAAGCTGCTCGAACCGCAGTTCGAGGGACAAACTAAAACCAAGCTCGGCAATTCCGAAATGCGCACGGCGGTGTCGCGCGCGGTGACGGAGGGGCTGGGCACGTATCTGGAGGAGAACCCCAAGGAGGCGCGCGACCTTATTCTCAAGGCGATAACGGCGCAGCGCGCGCGCGACGCGGCGCGTAACGCCCGCGATTTGGCGCGCAGGAAGTCGCCGCTGGAGACGACTACGCTTCCCGGTAAGCTCGCGGACTGCACGGAGCGCGATACGTCGATTTGTGAAATCTATATCGTAGAGGGCGAAAGCGCGGGCGGTACCGCCAAGCAGGGACGCGACAGACGCTTTCAGGCGATTTTGCCGGTCAGGGGAAAAATCCTCAACGTAGAAAAGGCGCGCCTTGACAGGGTGCTTCAAAACGCCGAAATAAAGAACATGATTACGGCGTTCGGCTGCGGTATCGACGACGATTTCGACGAAACCAAGCTGCGCTATAACAAGATTATCTGCATGACCGACGCCGACGTGGACGGCAGTCACATAAGGATTCTGCTGTTGACGTTTTTGTTCCGTTTTATGCGGCCGCTTATAGAAAAAGGGCACGTTTATATCGCGCAGCCTCCGCTTTATAAGGTATCGAGGGGCGCGAAGGAGGAATACTGCTTCGACGACCAGGAGCTTGAAAACGCGCTGGAGAAGCTCGGACGCAAGGGCGCCGCGATTCAGCGTTATAAGGGTCTCGGGGAAATGAGCGACGAGCAGCTTTGGCAGACTACCATGAACCCCGAGGGGCGCACGCTCTTGCAGGTTACGCTTGACGACGCGTTCGAGGCGGACGAAATTTTCTCCGTGCTCATGGGCGAGCTTCCCGAGCTTCGCCGTAAGTTCATCGAGGATAACGCCACGCTGGTCAAAGAGTTAGATGTATAGGAGAGTATAGGATAATGGCAAAGAAAAAAGAAATTACTACGGGCAAGCTCATAGACAATACCAAGATAGTCAAGGTTGACGTTACGAACGAAATGAAGAAGTCCTTCATCGCCTACGCTATGGCGGTTAACGTAAGCCGCGCTATTCCCGACGTGCGCGACGGTCTGAAGCCCGTGCACAGAAGAATTTTGTACTCCATGAACGAATTGTCGATAACGTACGACAAGCCGCACCGCAAGTGCGCGCGCGTCGTCGGCGACGTTCTCGGTAAATATCACCCGCACGGCGACAGCTCGGTTTACGGCGCGCTCGTCAGATTGGCGCAACCCTTCGTCATGCGCTGCCCGCTCGTAGACGGGCAGGGCAACTTCGGCTCGGTGGACGGCGACCCGCCGGCGGCTATGAGGTATACCGAGGCGAGGCTTTCTAAAATCAGCGATATTTTATTAAGCGATATAGATAAGGACACGGTAGATTTTTATCCGAACTTCGACGATACGCTGCAGCAGCCCACCGTGCTTCCCGCGAGATTTCCTAACCTTTTGGTTAACGGCTCGGACGGTATCGCGGTAGGTATGGCGACGCACATTCCGCCGCATAACCTCGGCGAGGTAATCGACGGCGTAATCGCGCTCATTGACAACCCGAACATAACGGCGGAGGAGCTTATCGCGTACGTTCCCGCGCCGGACTATCCTACGGGCGGAACGATAATGGGACGCACCACCGTACGCCACGCCTACAAGACGGGCAGGGGCGGCATAACGCTCCGGGCGAAATGCGACGTCGAGGAGGCGGGCGTAGACGGGGCGACGCGTTCGCGCATTATAGTCAACGAGCTGCCGTATATGGTAAACAAGGCGCTGCTTATCGAGACGATTGCCGACATGGTGAAGGAAAAGCGCATCGAGGGCATAGCCGATATCAAGGAGGAATCCGACCGCAACGGTATGCGCGTAGTAATCGACATCAAGCGCGACGCGCAGGCGGCGGTCGTTCTTAACCTGCTGTACAAGCACACGAACCTGCAGATTTCGGGCGGCATAATTTTCTTGTCGCTTGTAAACGGCGAGCCTAAAATCCTTAACCTCAGGGAAATGCTTTTTTACTATCTCGAGCATCAAAAGGAGGTGGTTTTGCGGCGCACCAAATACGACCTTGCCAAGGCCGAGGAGCGCGCCCATAGTTTGG
>JAITNT010000291.1 GCA_031290295.1 Clostridiales bacterium | reverse complement strand
TCTATTGAAAGAATTGCCAGCCTGTAATCGAAATGTATGTCCGCTATAAGCGGAACGGTTATTTTTGATTTTATAGCGGTAAGCTTTTTTGCGGACTCCGCGTCGGGTACGGCGACGCGAACCATGCGGCAGCCCGCCGAGGCTAGCGCGTTTATTTGCGCGGCGGTCGCCTCCGTGTCTGCGGTTTTGGTGCTGCACATCGACTGAATGACGGGGGTATTTCCGCCGCCTACGGTAACGTTTCCTATCCTGATTTCTTTTGTCATAGCTATCTATCCGCCCGCGCAGGATTTTATGAAGGAAACGCCGTGCAATATATCTATTCCCACCGCGAACAGTATCAGAAAAAGAAAGCCCGCCACATGTATTATCGCCTCTATGTTGCGCGGCACGGGACGACGGCGTATCATCTCTATCAGTACGAACACCACCTTAGACCCGTCCAGAGCAGGTATAGGCAGGAGATTAAATACCCCGAGGTTGACAGCAATCAGAGGCATAAGCACCAGAAGATTACGCGCGTCGAGCATACCTATTTGCGCCATAGTCCCGATAGTGGTAACGGGACCGCTCAAATCGTTAAGCCCCACCGCCCCCGTGAACAGGCCGCCCAAGGCGCCCAGCACGTCGCCCGCCATTTTGAACGGGTAAGCGAACGAATATCCGATAACCTCTCCCGCGGACAGCCTTACGTTCTTAGCGTCCGACGATACGCCGAGCCCTACGCCCTTAAGCGGCTCCTTCGTTTCCTCGTCGAGAACCGCCGCGCCGTCCGTATCGAGCACGGCGTATTCCGCCTTGACCAGCCCCGAAAGCGTATAAACGGCACCCTCTCTTTCTACCGTTAACGTGAAGCTTTCGCCCGTTTCGATTTTTTTCAGCATAGAGGATAAGTCGTTCAGCGGATTGAATTTTTCGTCGTTCACGGCAAGAATTATGTCGCCCTTGCGCACGATAGCGGCGTTAGCGCCCCCGTGAACGATAACGACCTCGGGTACGTTGTAACCCGACACACCCAGAAACGGTATACAAAAAATTATCGCGGACAGAATATTAAACGCCGCACCCGCCACAAAAACTATCAGACGCTTCCACGGCTTTTGATTTGTGAACAGGTCGGGGTCATTTGCCGCCGGCACGGGCGTCGATATTTTATCGGCGTTTTCGCCGTCAGATTCGGACGCGGCGACGCTTGCGGGCTTATTCTTCTCGGTACCGTCCTCGCCTGCGAACGCGCAAAAGCCGCCTAAGGGCAGAAGCCTTAAAGAAACCTTTAGCCCGCGCTTAGTCTTACGCGAAAGCAGCACCGGCCCGAAGCCGATGGCAAACTCGTCGATTTTGAACCCGAGCAGCCGTCCCGCGATAAAATGTCCGAACTCATGAATTAAAATCATGAGCAACAAAATCAGAATTGCGATAACGATATACAAAAATGTTTCCAAATTTACTCCTTACGGGGTGTCGTACAAGCCGCGGCTACGGCTTGTACGCACACTCCTTAATCCTTCTGTATGTATATTCCTTTGCCGCCTTAGCTATGAGTACGATATTTTCCGCGGTTACCTCCGCTATACCGAAGCCGTGGGATAAGGCGTCGCGGATAACGCCGGGAATAGCGCAAAAGGGCAGCAGCCCCGACAAAAAAGCGTCCGCCGCCGCCTCGTTTGCGGCGCACATAACCGCGGGAAATAACCCGCCCGCCGCGAGCGCCTCCCCGGCGATTTTAGGACAGGGAAACAGCTCCTCGTCCGGCTCGAAAAACTCTAATTTCCCCGCCTCCGTAAAGTTAATTTGCTTTACGGTAGTTTTTAACCTTTCGGGGTACGTCAGCGCGTACTGAATGGGGATTTCCATCGTAGGCAACCCCAGCTGCGCAAGCACGGCGTTATCCTCGAATTCCACCATAGAATGTATTATGCTCTGCGGGTGGATAACGTAATCCGGAACAATACCGAATAACCGATACGCCTCGATTATTTCTAACCCCTTGTTCATCATCGTAGCGGAATCAACGGTGATTTTTTTGCCCATTTTCCATACGGGGTGCGCGAGCGCGGCTTCGGGCGTTACGCCTTTCAGCCGTTCGGCGGTATACCCCCTGAACGGTCCTCCGCTAGCGGTCAAAATTATGCGCTTCGCTCTATTTTCCGCGCCCTGCAGGCATTGAAAAATCGCGCTGTGCTCGCTGTCTACGGGGATTATTTTTCCGCCGTGCGCCAGTGCCGCCTCCGCCAAAAGCTCGCCGCCCGCGACTAACGACTCCTTATTAGCGAGCGCGAGCGTTTTTCCGGCGTTCAGCGCGTCGTAAGCCGTTATGAACCCCGCGTCGCCGCTTACGGCGAGCATAACGGTGTCGGCACGCGGCAAGGTCGCGGCGTATCTTACGCCCTCCGCGCCACTCACTACCTCGCAGCCCTCGGGCGCGCGGCTCTTCAGCTCGGAATATTTCGCCGGATTCCGGGCGCAAATTACCTCCGGCCCGAACTCCCGCGCGGCGCGAATCAGGAAATCGATATCGGAGTTAACGGCAAGAGCGCATATTTTGAAACGCTCGGGATATCGGCGCGCGACGGCGAGCGTTTGCCCGCCTATAGAACCGCTGCAGCCTATTACGGCAAGCCCCGTCATGTCAGCCGCCTACCGTAATTTCAAATACGGCGAGCGCCATAAAGTAAATCGAAAGAAAAACCGTATTGAATATTATGCCGTCCAGCCTGTCCATAAAGCCGCCGTGTCCCGGGAAAATCGTGCCGAAATCCTTAATGCCCGTATTACGTTTAAGAAGCGACGCCACAAGGTCGCCGATCTGCGTACAAACCGAACCGACGATACCGAAGGTGACGAAGTGAATGATGTTCCTTGTCAAAGCAAGCGTAGGGTGTACGGAAATAACCCCGAATTGCAAAAAACCGAAAACCTCCGGCAGGTACATAATCGCAAAGGTAATTCCCGACCCGAGCAAGCCGCCGAACAGACCGCCGAACGCGCCGCTTACCGTCTTTTTGGGACTGATGTTGGGGGCGAGCTTGGGACCCTTTATGAGGACGCCGAAGAACAACGCGAACATATCGGAAAAACAGCTTACGATAAAAACTATCGCTATCGGCAGCGTTCCGAATCTGGTATTGTTCAGGTACAGCAAAAACGACATCATGCAGGTGGGATAAATCATGACGAACGTTGTGGAAATGACGTTGGCAAGATAAACCTCTTTGGTAAAGAACATGGCAAACATCATGAACGCAAACGTGACCATAACGGCTATTACGATACCGCTAAGCCCCGCGATGCCGGGCGTGCCGCCGGCGTTCAGCAGCTTGTTGCACAGCATAAAGGCGGCGTACGCCACTATCGGGAAGAACATCAGCACTACGGTAATCGGCGGCGCGTACTTTGCTTTTATAGCCGTAGCGACCTCGAGACTGGCAAAAATCATCAATATTACTATGACGATATCAAAAAACAGCGGGTTAATCAGCCTTAATAATACCGACCCGATAATGCCTACGGCTATAATTAAACCGGTAATAGATCTACTTTTCATTTTTTTCAGTCACCTTTCCAAAGCGGCGCTCGCGCTTGCCGTACTCCTGAAGCGCCTTTTGCAGCTCCGCCTTGTCAAAGTCGGGCCACAGAACGTCGGTGAAATACAGCTCGGAATACGCCGCCTGCCACAGCATAAAATTGCTCAGGCGCAGCTCGCCCCCGGGTCGTATTATCAAATCGGGATCGGGTAAGCCCGCGGTATACAATTCCTTTTCAAATTCGTCGGCGTTTATATTCTTATTGCCCGCCGCAAGCAGCTTGTTCACCGCCCGCAAAATTTCGTCTCTTCCGCCGTAGTTAAGGCCTATATTAAATATTCCGCCGGTATTGTTCGCGGTAAGCTTCAACGCCTTGGATACCGCCGTTTGCAAATCCGCCGGCAGCTTGGAAATATCGCCCATAATATTCAGCTTTATTTTTTCGGTTTGCATTTTATCGGAATATTCGTCGATATACTCGCGCAGCAACGCGAACAGCCGCTCCGTTTCCGCGCGGGGACGCGACCGGTTTTCGGTGGAAAAGGCGTATACCGAAACGATTCTTATGCCTAACGAAAACGCGTATCTGAGCGTAACGTCCAGCGCCTTGACCCCTTGCGAATGTCCGTAAGAACGCGGCATGAGGCGGGCGCTCGCCCACCTGCCGTTTCCGTCCATAATTATTGCGATATGCTCGGGCAGCTTCGACACTTTAAGAATTACGCCTCCGTAATATTGAGGACTAAACCTCTAAAATTTCCTTTTCCTTTTCCGCCAAAATTTTGTCGATATCGGCGATAAATTTATCGGTAGCCTTTTGTATGCTTTTTTCGATTTGCGCGAGGTCGTCCTCGGTTATGACCGAATCTTTTTTCAGCTTCTTGATTATCTCCAGGCAATCCCTGCGCTCGTTGCGCAAAATAACCTTGGAATCCTCCGCCTGCCGTTTAATCTGCTTGACTAATTCCTTGCGGCGATCCTCGGTAAGCTGGGGAAAAACAAGCCGTATAATTTTGCCGTCGTCGCTCGGGGTAATGCCGAGATTAGAGGCGAGCAACGCCTTGTTGACCTCCTTGAGAGCGGACGCGTCCCAAAGCGTAACCGTCATCAGGCGCGCCTCGGGGACGGATACGTTAGCCATCTGATTAAGCGGCGTCATGTTGCCGTAATAGTTCACAAGAACCTTGTCTAACAAATGCGGATTAGCGCGCCCCGCGCGTATGCCCTGCATTTCCGTCTTAAAAAATTCAATCGATTTTTCCGACCGCTGTTCAAATTTTTTCGTCGTTTCCGTAACCTGTGCGTTGTCCATAATTATTTCCTCCCTATAACCGATAAAGTCAATTTTTTAACTTAGTTAATTATTGTGCCGATGTTTTCGCCGCGCGCCGCCTTTACGATACCGTTCTTCGCGTTCAAAGCGAACGCCACTATCGGAATCTTGTTTTCCATGCACATGGTAATCGAGGTAGAATCCATAAGCGACAGCCCCTTGTTGATAACGTCGAGGTAGCCTATTCTGTCGAATTTCTTGGCGGTCGGGTCCTTGTTAGGGTCTTTGTCGTATACGCCGTCGATATTCTTAGCCATAAGCAGAGCGTCCGCGCCTATTTCCGCCGCGCGAAGCGCCGCGCCGGTGTCGGTAGAAAAATAAGGATTGCCCGTTCCGCAGGCAAAAATAACTATGCGCCCTTTTTCCAAATGCCTGATAGCCTTGCGGAAAATATACGGCTCGGCTACCGCGGGCACGGTAATAGCGGTCTGAACGCGGGTTTGCAGCTTGCTCCGCTCGCACGCGTCCTGCAAGGCGAGCGCGTTAATGACGGTGGCAAGCATACCCATATGATCGGCGGTGGTGCGATCCATGTCAGTGCCCTGCCGACCGCGCCAAAAGTTGCCGCCGCCGACTACGATACCGACCTGTATGCCCGATTCGACAACCTCCTTAAGCTGCGCGACCACGCCGCCCAGAACC
>JAITNT010000263.1 GCA_031290295.1 Clostridiales bacterium | reverse complement strand
GCAGTATATCAAAGCCGCCGACGAGCCTATCGCGGCGTTCGCCGCGCCCGTGGCCGCAGTGTCCTTCCTGACCTCTGCCCGCAGCTCCGGCTCGGTGTTATTCGGAACGGGCGACGGCGGCAACATGACTATAGACAACGTGCGCATTTTGAGCCTCGAATATAATATCGACATCGTTACCGAAAACTACGACGGCACCAACAAGCCCGCTTTGACGGCGCCCGAGACGGTTGTTCCGCCGGGCGACGGCGGCGGTTGCGGAAGCATAGCGGGAACGGCTGCGGCTATACCCGCGGCGTTGTCCGCGATTATTGCGGCGGTATTGCTGAAGAAAAAACGCTCGCCGTCACTATAAGGGTAGGGGAAGAAAATACGATGAAGAACAAGAAATCCATAATAACGGCGCTGCTAGCGCTTACGCTCGGGCTTACGGCTTTTGGCGGGTGCGGTCCGGACGGCGGCACGCCGATCGTTCCCGACAATCCTGCAAAGGGTCCGGGTTACACGATAGAGCGTGATAAATATTTTTACGGCGTGGGCGAAGCGTTCGGAGGCACGGTAGACGATAATCAAACTCCCGAGCTTACGACGGGTCTTGCGGGAGCGCTCGGAATGCAATCGTTCAGAATGTGGATGCATACGGGCGGGGATTTTGTAGAGCTTAATTCCTCGGGCGTAGTTTCGCTGAACGCCGCCAAGGTCGCCGCTTATCACGGATACACGGGCTTGCTCGCGCAAAATAACGTTACGAACATTATCGCGATGAGCCATTATTACAGATTTCCGGCGGGCTTCCCGGTAGAGGGCAACACCATGGGCGCTTTTCCCGAGCCGGGTTCTCAATACTACGAGGCTTTTTTGGAAATTATCGAGCAAACATATTATTTGCTCGCTAAGGAATTCCCGGAAATCAAGTACTGGGAATGCGGCAACGAAATAAACGCGGACGCGTACTGTCACAAGAGTGGATATTATAACGCGGGCGGCGCCAACGCCGCGTTCAGGTACACCTTGGCGGAAAAAGCTCAAATCGGCGCTGACTTAATGTTTTACGCTACGCGCGGCATAAAGCGCGGCAATCCCGCCGCCGTTTCGGTAATGCCGGGTCTTGTATTTTCAAGCGACATGGCCAACGGTATAAAGGCGTATTTGACGAGGATTTATCAGAATATAGAGTCCGGCGTCTATCCCACTACGGGCGCGTACAGCTCGGTAAAAACCGACGATTATTTTGACGTCCTTAACTGGCACCCGTATAATTTCGGCGGCAACAGCGGCGAGTACTCTACCTTTACTATTCTTAATCAGGCCGTTTACGATATAGTTATCGAGCACGGCGACGAGGGTAAAAAGGTATTTTTCACCGAGTACGGCTACACCACGACGGAGAATCAGTCGAAAACGCGCGAGCAATACGAGGCGCTTCAGGGCGGATATATCGCCAAAGACGTAGACAATATTCAGACGTTTTTGCCGTTTGTGGAGGTGCTGATTATTTTCCGTATGTTTGACTGGGAAAGGGCGTCGCAGGCTACGGGCGACCCGCACACTATAGAAATCGGCTTCGGCTTGTTTACAAGTCCGGGGCTGTCGGACGGCCCGAGACCCAAGGCGATCGGGCTGTCGCTGTTTAGAAAAATGCACGGCGAAAACGCCGACGTTACGCCGCTGTATGCACACTTTACCGGCGCGATTCCGGCATAGGGGTACGGTATGAAAAAAGGTATTATTGCGTTTTTGGTTTGTCTTATGCTGTTTACGGTAATCGGGTGTACGCCCGGCGACAACGGCGGCGGCGGCGATAAAAATATTACGGTTGACGAGGATATTACATTGCTTACTCTCGACGAGGTTGTAGATATGATAGGCAACGAAAGCACGGACGTCGGCAATTACGGAGTCGATACTATAAAAAAATATATATCGCCGCTGTGGAAGAGCCAGATAATTTATAACGAAAGCGCGTTTTTTGTGGCGGATAAGCAAGGAAACGCCGCGCCTCTGGGGCTAAGCTATAAGGCGGCGAGGATTCTTTCCGTCAGGAAGTCTACGGCTCTGTCGGGCGCGGCTTATGCTGAGGGCGCGGATTATACGCTTGACGCAAGCGGCAGGTTGGCTTTGCCGTCGGACTCGTCAATACCCGTAATGCCGTTTTCGGCGTACTTTCCGACCTACGCGAACGACAACGACACTAACAACTGGTACTACAAGCACGCGGACGGGTCAAAAACGGGCATTATTAACAGCTCGGCGCCGATTCGCCCTTATGAGCTTGCGGTAACCTATATACGCACGGACGCGTTCGGCGGCGAAAAGCCGAAAAGCCAGCTCGCCGCGCTTACCGGTCTTATCGGCAAGGATACGGGCACGCTTAATATACTTTTTGTAGGCGACAGCGTTATTGCGGGCGCGGGTCCAAGCAATACTAACGCGCCCAACGTTCCGCCTTATCCCGATATGGTGGCGCAAGGCTGGGCCGCGTATACCGAAAGGACGGCAAAGCCCGTCACGGGCGTTCACCAGATACAAAGCGGCGCCGTGAATTATCTTAACGGCGGCGTGCCGGGTATCACGGCAATGCAGTATAAGTACGTGCTCGACGACAACGTTTCGCATATGCTCTACGCGAGCGATTATACTAAGGGCGAGGCGGCCGCTAAGGTACAGGGCGTGCTTGCGATGCTCGACGTCGCGGACGTCGTAATCATAGGACTGGGCGCGAACGACGGCGGCGGCTGGGATAACGGCGTTGGCTCGCCCGCGGGAACCTTTAAGCTGAATATGGGCATAGTAATCGACAAAATCCGCGCGGCAAACCCTAGCGCGGCGGTCGTGCTGGTAGCCCCGCACAAAACGCACGATAACGTCTATACGGACGCCGCATTGACGGTACCGCTTTTCGGGGTTAACGCGGCGCAATACGAAACCGCGCTCTCCGAGCTTGTCGCCGACTACACTAATATAGCCGTGGTCAAGTCCTACGGCGTACAGTTAGAGACTCTCAAATCAAAACCGATTTCTAACCTCATAGCCGACGGACGCAATCACCCTAACGATTTTCTGTCCAGGATTTTTGCCCAAACGGTACTTACGACCGTGTTGAAGCCTAACGCGTTAGAGGTTTATCCCGTAAGAAACGCCTAAAACATTGCCCGCGAAAAAGCTTCGCGGGATTATATAAATAACGAATTATTCATAATAAGGAGAATAAGAGATGAAAAAAGTAAAATCCCTTTTGGTCGTTTTTGCGCTGGCGGTAGTCGGCACGCTCGTTTTTGCGGCGTGTAACGGTAACGGCGTAACCCCCGTACCGCCGCCGCAGACGAACCCGAATCTTACGATTACCGGGCGTCCCGCAAACGATTCGGCGGTTTTTACCGCGGACGCGACTATACAGCTAGGCGCAGTGCTTGACGATATCGTCGGTACGGTCATATGGAACTCGGCAAGCCCCGCGATTGCGACGGTAAGCGACGGCGGTCTCGTCACGCACAAGGCGGCGGGTCGCACGGTTATAACAGCAAGCGTCGAGGGTACCGTCGTTCACGACTCGTTCACGCTCTCGCTTACAGGCGCGCCGACTGCGATTTCTATCGGAGGCAAGCCCGACGCGGGGCTTAGCTACGCTTTCGGTACGCCGTTCACCCTGACGTACAGCGTTACGCCATCCGCCTCCGACTATGAGGTGCTTTGGACCTCGTCCGACGAGGAGGTCGCGTTCGTCACGCCCGCCGAAGGCAAAACGGCGACGCTTACGGTTTCGGCTAAGCGCGCGCAGGCTACGATAACGGCGACGGTTAAGGACACGGCAATTTCCGATTCCTTCGTCGTTAACGGTTCCGCAGCAGGCGATCCGCTGGTTATCGACTTCGAGGACGCGTCAAAGTATTCGTCAAGGCTAAACTATGACGGCGGCGAAATTTCGCTGACCACCGTCTCTAGCGAGATACCGGCAAACGGCGCGGCGACGGCTTTGAAATACGCGACGGGCGACCAAAACCGTCAATATGCGGGCATGTATATTATTCTGCCCGACAATCTTGTTAACGGCAACGAATACGATCTGTCCTTCGAGTTCAAGCTGTTAAGTTTAAGTACTACGGGTAAGACGGCATACGCGCGCGATTTATTCCAGAATCCGCTGGTTATATCTAATCTTACGGTAGGCGAATCGAGGACGGTTCAGCATACCTTTATAAGCAACGGCACAAATGAGCTGTTGATTTTCTGGGGCGAGGGCGCGGCGAAGGTCGAATTCAGCGTCGATAACGTAACGCTTCTTCGCAAGCTGGTTAACGGCGTATCGATCGCCAACAAGCCTGCGGACGGCGAGGTTCAGCTGAGCGACGTCACATATGCGTTGAGTATCGACGTGATGCAGGGCTTCCCGCTTAAATTTACGTCGAGCGACACAAGCGTCGCTACCGTTTCTCCCGCGGGCGTGCTTGCGCTTCAAAAGGTCGGCACGGCGACAATTACCGTCGAGGTGCTCGGCACTAAGTATACCGATTCGTTCGAGCTTAACGTTATCAACACCGCGACAAGCATCGCTATAACCGGCAAGCCTACAAACGACAAGCTGTATCTCGACGTTTCGACGACGGCGCAGCTTGCGGCGACGGTCGCGCCGGGCTTTGCGTATACGTGGTCGTCATCCGATACGGCGGTAGCGACAATATCCTCGGGCGGACTCGTTACCGCGCTTACCGCGGGCACGACTACTATTATGGTAACGGTTGACGGTACGGGCGTAACCGACAGCTTCACACTTACGGTTATTCAATCCTTGGCGGTCGAGGTGGGCGCGACCATTACCGGAAAGCCTGCCGGCAACAAGGTATATTTAGAAACGGTACCCACCGTTCAGCTTTATGCGACGGTCGCGCCGGGCTTCCCCGTAACGTGGACGTCGGGCGACGAGACCGTGGCTATTATAGACGGTACGGGACTTGTAACGATAGTCGGCACGGGCGCAACCCTGATAACCGTAACCGTTGACGGCACCTCGGTAAGCGACTTCTTTACGCTCACCGTTGCGTCCATACTCGCGGAGTCGGGCGTAGTAATTACGGGCAGACCCGCCGACGATATAGCTTATATCAACGCGGGCTCAACCGTTCAGCTCAGCGCGGTAACCGCGCCGGGTAAGGATCTTATTTGGAGCTCGTCTAATACCGCCGTCGCTACAATTTCGACCGCGGGGCTTGTAACTCTGCTCAAGGAGGGTACGGCGGCAATCTCCGTAAGCGTTGACGGCACGTCGTATACCGACGGCTTCACGCTTACCGTCTACGCTATAGGCGGCAAGGGCGTACAAAGAGAGGACACGCCCGTTACGGCGCCCGCTGCAGACGAGGCGGCTTTTGGGGCGACAGCGGGCTACAAGGTTACCTTTATCACGGGCAGCGGCGAGAATTGGTGGGGTCCGGGTATCAACATTAAGCAAATTGACGACGCACAATTCTTGTCGAACACAATATACGAGGTTGTATTCGATATCAAGGTTCTGGCTAACGACGGGGCCGGTAAGGCGGTTTATGTGGGCTTCGGCGGTTCGACCGCATCGCCCATATACACGCTGCCGGACGCGGGCGAGGAGCGCGCCTTGAGCTTCGAGTTGTTTACGGAAGGCACAACCTTTGATTCGTGGGGAATATTCGGACAGAATCTGGACGTTTCGTTCGTAATAAGTCATATCAGAATTTATGTCCGCGAGCTTTCCGCCGCTACATCGGCAAGCATTACCGTTGACGATACCGTCGTGCCTAACGCGCTCGGCGTTATCTCGAAGAACGGGGATACGCGTCACGGGATAACCGCCGACGGGGATTTGATATTCATTATCTACGGGAACGGGTATCCGAATTTCCATGCGAATATCGCCGCGCCCGCGGGAGAATACACACTAACTTTAGACGTCACGCTGCTCAACTTCTTTAACGATACGTCCTTCTACATAAATTTCCCGGGCATAACAAGACAGGTAACGTTCGCGTCGTTCGCGACTAATAAGACGCAGACCCTTACATACAATATTACTATAACGTCAACCGACGTTATCGAAATGCACGTCTTCACGCCTAACGGGGCGAATATGGCAAGCGTAAGCGCAATTATAAGCAACGTAACGCTGACGTCGGTCGTAGTTCCGGATTACATAACGATAAGCGGCAAGCCGACAAACAATAAGCTGTATCTCGACGTTTCGACTACCGTACAGCTTGCGGCGGGCACGAATACCGTCACCGGCTATACGTGGTCGTCGTCAAATACGGCGGTCGCGACAATATCCGCGGGCGGACTCGTTACCGGGCTTACCGCGGGTACGGCTACTATTACGGTAACGGTCGACGGCACCTCGGTAACGGATTCCTTTACGCTGACCGTAGTTAATTCCCTGGCGGTCGAGGTGGGCGCGGCTATTACCGGCAAGCCCTCGGGCAACAAGGTATACATCGAATCTACAACCTCCGTACAGCTAGGCGTTACATCGGCTCCGGGCTTCCCCGTAACGTGGGCATCCGGCGACGAGAACGTGGCTGCTATCGATAATACGGGACTCGTAACGATAGTCGGCACGGGCACAACCCTGATAACCGTAACCGTTAACGGCACCCCGGTAAGCGATTCCTTTACGCTCACCGTTGCGTCCATAGTATCGGAGTCCGGCGTAGCCATTACGGACAGACCAGACGACGATACGGTCTACATAAACGCGGGCACGACCGTTCAGTTGGGCGCGCTCAAGGCCTCCGCGTACGCCTCGGCAAATCTGCTGTGGGATTCCTCCGACCCTACAGTCGCTACGGTCGCCGCCAACGGTCTGGTAACTCTCGTCAAGGAGGGTACGACGGTTATTAACGTGAATATCGACGGTACCGGCTTTGCAGACAGCTTCACGCTTACGGTTTACGCTATCGGCGGGAAGGGTACGCAATTAGGTTCCGCGGTAGTCACCGCCGCAGGCGAGGGCGAGGCGGCATTCGGAGCGACTGCGGGCTACAAGGTTTCATTCGACAGCTCGTCCGCCGCGCAATTCTACGATATCGGTATCAACATAGCGCAATTAGACGACGCGAAGTTCGCGGCGAATAAGTATTACGTAATCGAGTTCGACGTAAAGGTGCTGGCAAGCTCCGGTTCGTCATTGTGGCTCTACGCCGTTATCGGCGGCGGAGCGACCGGCAGAGGCTTCACGCTTCCCGCCGCAAACGGAGAGCTTGCAGTCAGCCTGAGCTTTATTACCGTCGGCGAGACAAGCGCGCTCGGGCTTTTCGGAGACAATATTAACGTGACTCTGGTTATCAGCAACATAAGAATACACGTCTACGGGCTGTCGGCGGCGACCGCTATAGACATAGAGGTAGACGGACTCACGCAATCGGGCGGTTTAAGCTTAGGAAGCAAGAACGGCGATACGAACACCGCCGTTAACACATCCGGAGGCTTCATGTTCAGTATCTACGGGAATTGGTATCCTACTATCCACGCGGCGATTGCCGTTCCGGACGGAGACTACACGGTTACGTTTAATCTGACCTTGCTTCACCTTTACGGCGCAACGCCTTTCTATGCTAAGGTTGGGACGACGTCAAAGAGTTTAAGCTTGGCGAGCTTTGTTGCGTCTAAGACCGTGACCCTGACATACGACGTTACCGTGACGGGCGGCGCGCCGATCGATCTGCAAGTCTTCCTGCCTAACGGGGAAACTATGGCGACCATGGGCGGTATTATCAGCGACGTAACGTTTGCAACCGTAGTCGAACCCGACACGATAACGATAAGCGGCAAGCCCGCGAACAACAAAATTTATCTCGACGTTTCGGCGACGGCGCAGCTTGCGGCGGTTACGGACGCGGGCAGCTACACATGGTCGTCGTCAAATACGGCGGTCGCGACAATATCCGCGGGCGGACTTATCACGGGGCATACCGTAGGCACGACAACGATTACGGTAAAGATCGACGGCACGGAAACCTCCGACAGCTTCACGCTTACCGTTACGTCTACAATCGAGGAGGCGGGCGTAACCATTACGGACAGACCCGACGACGATACGGCCTACATAAACGCAGGCACGACCGTTCAGTTGGGCGCGCTCAAGGCCTCCGCGTACGCCTCGGCAAATCTGCTGTGGGATTC
>JAITNT010000200.1 GCA_031290295.1 Clostridiales bacterium | reverse complement strand
AGTATAAATACGCAGATATCCGCCATAACGATCGTCGCGCCTACGGGCGTACCCCACAGAATGGAAACGAGCATGCCGAGCGCGGCGCAAAGGCCCGATATAACGGCGGAGCATATCACGACCGATTTGAAGCTTTTGAAAATCCTCATCGCGGAAAGCGCGGGAAAAATAATCAGCGCGGAGGTTAAAAGCGAGCCTACAAGCCGCATGGCGAGCGAGACGACGACGGCGATAACGACGGCGATCAGAAGCTCGTACGCCTTGGATTTGCCGCCGGTCGCCCGCATAAAATCGGAGTCGAACGTCACCGCGAAAATTTTGTTATAGAAAACGAGGTATAAACCGATTACCGCGACCGACATGGCGATACACAGCCAAACGTCGCTATAGCTTAACGTAAGTATCGAAACGGAGCCGAATAACGACGAGCAAACGTCTCCCGAAATATTAG
Organism: Clostridiales bacterium; assembly: GCA_031290295.1. GTDB lineage: Bacteria > Bacillota > Clostridia > Christensenellales > DUVY01 > JAITNT01. Next base: position 2,734 of record JAITNT010000200.1, on the reverse strand, counting down.
CGGACGCCGAAAAGGTGTTCAGCAGAAAATAACCGAACGCCAGCGCGCCGACGGATATCACGGCGATAGCGGCGTCGCCCTTAATTTTGGTGTTGTTTCCCCTGCCGAGCAGCAGCACGGCGACGGCGACGGTTACCGGCAGTATAAAATACAGGTCGTTAGTGAGATTGATAACCGCCGCGATCGCCATGCCGCCGAAAGCGACGTGCGACAGCCCGTCGCCTATGAAGGAATACCGCTTCAGCACAAGCGGCACGCCGATTAAGGACGCGCTCAACGCCGTAAGAACGCCCACGACCAAAGCGTATTGCACGAAAGGAAATTGCAGGTACTCCCCTAAGGTCTTAAAAATATCCATTTACTCCGCCCGTCCTTTGCCGGCGTTTTCGGCGTAGTCGGCGGCGGCGCAGAAAAAGGCGGACGCTTTGCCTACGTGAAGAACGTGCGTCGAATATTTCAAAACGGCGTCGATATCGTGGGATACCATGACGACGGTCACCCCGACGTCACGGTTAAGCGCGTAAATAATATCGTACATATCGGCAGCCGCCTGCGGGTCAAGCCCCGCCGCCGGTTCGTCGAGCAATATCATTTTCTTTGCGGCGCAAAGCGCCCTCACGAGCAAAACTCGTTGCTGCTGACCGCCTGAAAGCTCGCGGTAACAACGGTCCGCAAGGCTTATTACGCCGAGCTTTTTCATACATTCCTCGGCAAGCGTCCTTTCCTTACGGTTATAGAAGGGACGCAGGCCGCACCCGTTCAGAAAGCCCGACAGCACGATTTCGCGCACCGAGGCGGGAAAATCCTTTTGAACGTCTCTCTGCTGCGGCAGATAGCCTAATTCGCGGCGTTTTAGGCCGTCGCCTAACTCTATCGTGCCGCTAAGGTGCTTATGCAGTCCTAAAAGCGCTTTCAGCAGCGTACTTTTGCCCGCGCCGTTCTCTCCGACGATGCAAAGATAGTCGCCCCTGTGAACGCAAAAGGTGATATCCTTGACGACGACGTTTCCGTCGAATCCGAGCGCGGCGCGTTCCGCGTTAATTTGAGCCATAACCCTTTACCCCTTTACGCTAACGCCTGACGCAATACGTCGAGGTTATCGGTCATAATCGACAAATACGTAACGCCGCCGGAGATATCGCCGCTTGTAACGGACTGACAGGAATGCATTACGAGTATCGACTGATTTTTGGCGGCGGAGTCGCGCCTGAGCGTTTGCGCGACGGCCTTGTCGGATGTTTCTATGACAAGAATTACCCGCAAGTCCAGCTCGTTGATTTTATTGATTAAAAACTGCAGCGTTCCGAAGCTTGCTTCCGTTTCCGCGGAGCAACCGGGAAAGGCGGCGTAATAAGAGAGCTGATAATCGTTGACTAAGTAACGGAAGGGGAATCTGTCGCCGAACAACACCGTGTCCTTGCTCCCGGAATCGACCGCGCTTCGGTATTCGCCGTCCAAAGCGGCGAGCCGCGCGTTATAGTCCCCGGCGTTTTTGCGGTACGCGTCGGCGTTTTGGGCGTCGAGCTTGCATATCGCGTCCGCGATTTCGGCAACTATAATTTGCGCGTTTTTAAGCGACAGCCAGACGTGCTCGTCGTATTCGGGTTCCTCCTCCCCCTCTCCGTCCTCCTCCTGCATTCCTTCGACGATTTCCTCCTCCTTTGCCTCGACGACCTCGGTTAAGACGACGGCTGCCATATCCTTGTTTACCGCGGTATTCAGCACGGTTTCCGCCCACGCGTCCGATTCCCCGCCGGTATAAATGAACAGGTCGCAGGTACTTATTGCGGCGATATCGCTCACGCTCGGCTGAAAGCTGTGCAAATCGATACCGTTGTTCAGCAAATACCTTACCTCAAAAGCTTCCTTGCGGTCGCCTAAAACCTCTAACGTCCAGTCGTATTGCGGATAAACGGTACAAACTATAGTTATTTTATCCTTGTTATTTGTTTGACACGCGGCAAGCGGCAATATCAAACACGCGCTCAGGCAAACGCCGAGCAGCAATTTAATAATTCTTTTCATGATAAGCTCCAATGCCGCCGCACGGCGGCACAAACAGTTTGTGAACGTTCAGACGCGCCGCAGACAAAGAAAGCGAACGCTGGCGACGGGGAGTGTATACGGAAATACATGACCCTAGGCGGCGCGATGCTTTCTGCCGTATCCGGCGATGTATGGGCGTTCACAATGTATTCAAAGTCTGGGGGGGGGATTCATAAAGCAACCCCTTTAGGTGATAAAAACATCCTAATTAAAATATAATCCGGATTTAATCGTTTAGCCTGATTTTTAGGCTTGTGAGAGAATTAAAGGAAAAGCGCGGTACGCACAAACCTATAATAAATAAAAACGCCGCGAAAAGCTGTACGACTATCGCCGCGGGAACGGCGGAGGAAAGCCCGCCGGAGAATTTTTTGCAGCTCTGTATACAAGCGCATACGGGACAGGTATCGGCTGCGGGACAGTCGTGATAAGCGTGCGCGGCGACATAAACGCCCGCGAGGATAAAGCAGGCGGTCAATAAAACCGCCGCCGACACGGCCGCGATTTTTTTGACGTTAAATTTACCTTTAGCTCCGCTCAAGAAAACCCCCTCCCGTCGCTTAATTTATTAGACTAGTCCTATAACCGAAACCGTCGGATAAAGAGCAGATTTTCGAGGGCGGTTTTGCGAAAAAGCACAGGCAATAGTGTCGCTATTGCCGCGCATTTTTCACAAAATCCAAACCGA